>JBEKCW010000009.1:0-31828 GCA_050014675.1 Occallatibacter sp.
AGTTGCGTGGCCGCGTGGGCCGCTCCAATCGCCGCGCCTATGCGTATCTACTCATTCCGCAGGACGCCGAGCTTACTGAAATTGCACGGCGCAGGCTGGCCGCGCTCAAAGAGTTCAGCGACCTGGGCGCAGGCTTCAAAATTGCCGCGCTCGATCTTGAGTTGCGCGGCGCAGGCAACATGCTGGGCGGCGAGCAGAGCGGCCACATTGAGGCGGTCGGCTTTGAGCTCTACACATCTATGCTCGAAGCCGCGGTTAAGGAATTGAAGGGTGAAGGCGCGGAAGAGCGGCCCACCACGCAGCTCAACCTTGGCATTGCATTGCGTATTGACGAGAGCTACGTGCCCGAAGAAAACCAGCGCCTGCGTCTCTACAAGAAAATTGCCGGTACACAATCTGCGGCCGCCATCAACGAGATTCGCGCCGAACTACAAGACCGCTACGGCGCGCTGCCCGACGCCACGGTCTTTCTGCTTGAAGCTGCGACGCTGCGCCTGGAGTGCGAGCGCATCGGCGTGGCGCAGATCGATCGCAAACGCAGCGAGTTGCAGATTCGCTTTGTTGAGAACGCCGCAGTCGATCCAAACAGGCTGATGCAACTGGTTGCCCGCAACGCCAAACGGGGCGCGCAATTCACGCCGCAGGGAATACTCAAGCTGCCGCTGACCGCAACGCGCCCCGATGAAGTTCTGCTTGAAATTCAGGAGATTCTGACCCGGCTCGCACCGGATCCGGTAAACGTATGATTCGCGCAATTGAGTTGAAAGGTTATCGAATGAAAAAAGCATTTGTGCTTGCCGCGATTGGAGTTTGCATGTCTGCCGCATCGGCGCAGGAAAACTGGAAGCACAATCTCGATCGCTTCACTGACGAATACTTCGATCAGGTCTATTTCCACTACGCTCCTTCGGCTGGAACCCAGACCGGATTTCACCAGTACGACTCGCAGCTCGAAGATTTCTCGCGCAAGAACATTGACGCGGAAATCGCCGCGCTGCACAACTTTGAGCAGCGCATACTGGCCATTCAGCCTGATAGTTCACCTGCCGATTTTGTCCCTCGCACCGATCGCGAATTGGTGCTGAATAGCATCCGCTCCGAGCTACTTACTCTCGAAGTTATCAAGCCGTGGCAGAAGGATGCCGATAATTACTCGAGCGCCTGCGCCAACGGAGCATTCGTTCTGATGGAGCGAGACTTTGCGCCGCTCGACGACCGCCTTGGTGCGCTCGTCGCACGCGAGAAACAGATGCCGGCACTGCTCGCCGCGGCACATGAGAACTTGCAGAATCCGCCGCAAATCTTCACTGAGATTGCAATTGAGCAGCTTCCCGACATTGTCAGTTTCTTTCAGCACGACGTACCGCAGGCCTTCGCCGATGCGAAAAATCCAGCGCTCAAAACGGAGTTCGCATCTACCAACGCGGCCGTCATCGTCGCGCTCAACGACTATCTCGCCTGGCTCAAAAGCGACGTGCTCCCGCGCTCCAAAGGCGACTTTCGCATTGGCGCCGACACCTTCAGCAAGAAACTTGAGTACGACGAGATGGTCGACCTGCCTCTCGACAAGCTGCTCCAAATCGGATGGGCCGACATGCGCAAAAATCAGGAGCATTTCAGGCAGGTCGCCGCGGAGCTCGAGCCCGGGAAGGACCCGCACGCTGTACTTGAAGAGCTCGGGGCCGACCATCCCACTCCCGATCAACTCATGAACGCATTCCGAGCCAGGTTTGACGGACTTGTAAGCTTCATCCACGAACATCACATCGTCACACTTCCGTCCGACGAACAACCCGTGCTTGAAGAGTCGCCGCCGTTTATGCGCGCAACAACTACTGCGAGCATGGATACGCCGGGCCCCTATGAGACTCACGCCACTACTGCGTACTTCAACGTGACTCTGCCCGACAAAAGCTGGTCGCAGGCCGACGTCGACGGCTACATGCATGGCTTCAACGTGGGCACTATCGTTTCGACGGCGGTGCACGAGGCCTACCCCGGCCACTATGTGCAATATCTGTGGCTGCCGCAGGCTCCAAGCAAAGTCCGCAAGCTGCTGGGAGCGAACACCGACGTGGAAGGCTGGGCCCATTACTGCGAGCAGATGATGCTTGACCAGGGTTACGGACAGCCTGGCTCGGGCGCAAAGGACGAGCGCGAAGCAAAACTTCTGCGGCTGGGCCAACTGCAAGATGCCCTGCTGCGCAACGCGCGCTTTATTGTCGGCATCGAAATGCACACGGGCAAGATGACGATGGACGAGGCTGAGGCCTTTTTCCAGAAAGAAGGCTACCAGTCGAAGGAAAACGCTGTTGTTGAGACCAAGCGCGGCACCGGCGACCCAACTTATCTTTATTACACGCTGGGCAAGCTCGAGATTATGAAGCTTCGCGAAGATATGAAGAAAAAAGAAGGCGCGGCATTTTCGCTCGAACAATTTCACGACGACTTTCTGCGCCAGGGTTTCCCGCCCATCAAGATCGTTCGCGAGGCGATGTTAGGCGACGACTCGCCGACGCTGTGATAAAAGGAGATTGAATGAGTAAGAGCGTACGCAAAGCGGTTTTTCCCGCTGCCGGATTGGGAACGCGATTTCTTCCTGCCACCAAGGCCGTTCCCAAGGAGATGCTGGCGCTGGTCGACAAGCCAATTCTGCAATATGGCGTTGAGAAGCGATTGCCTCGGGCATTGAGCACATCATTGTTGTGACGAGCCGCGGCAAAGGCATTATTGAAGATCACTTTGACTTCACTCCCGAGCTCGATGCCGTGCTCGAGCGCAAAAATAAACCCGATCTGCTCAAGGTTTCTCGCGATGCGGCCACGTTGGCGCGGATAAGTTTTGTTCGCCAGAAAGAGCCGCTGGGGTTGGGCCACGCTGTCTGGTGCGCAAAAGACCTGGTAGGCGACGAGCCATTCGCAGTGATTCTGCCCGACGATGTTATCGACGCCGATCCTCCGTGCCTGAAACAGATGATCGATATCTTCGATGAGAAGGTCGGATCGGTGCTGGCGACGATGACCGTCGATGGGCCAAACATCTCCTTATACGGCGTGCTCGCCGGCTCGCCCGATGCGGCGAATCCCCGTATCTACAACTGCACCGGGATGGTTGAGAAACCAGAGCTCAAAGCCGCGCCATCGAAGCAGGCCATCATCGGCCGTTACATACTTACTCCTCGAATCTTTGAACTGCTCGAGCACACCAAGCCTGGCAAAGCCGACGAGATACAACTTACCGACGGCATCCTAGCTTTGCTGAAAGAGGAGAAGGTGTTCGGCTATAACTTCGAGGGCAAACGTTTCGATGCCGGCGATAAGTTCGGCATGTTACAGGCAACCGTCGAATTCGCCCTCAAACGGCCAGAGTTCGGCGATAAGTTCCGCGCGTATCTCAAGGGGCTCGGGATTTAGCTGTAATGCGGAGCTAGCGGCGTTAGCGGTGCTAGCGGAACTAGCCGGGATTAAGCAGCGTTCTAACTCCGCTAACACGCGCGAAGCGCGGCTAACGCCGCTAACTCCGCTGCTCTATCCCTTCCACTTGATATTGCATCCGATCGATGGCTGCTGATCTTTAGAAACGGGCTTACCCGCAAGCACTGTATCGATGGCGTCGCGCAAATCTTCGCCCGTCACCGGGGTCCCGTTGCCCGGCCGGCTCGAGTCGTACTGGCCGCGATAAACCAGCTTGAAATCCCTATCAAAGAGGAAGAAGTCGGGCGTGCAGGCCGCCGAATACGCGCGCGCAACATCCTGCGTCTCATCGTAGAGATAGGGGAATGTGAATCCGTGCGCCCGGGCTTGCGCCTTTAATCCCGCCGGGCTGTCTGCCGGGTTAGTGGTCACATCGTTTGAGCTGATCGCCACAATCCCAATCGGCTTCGAGGCGTAGTCCGCGCCAAGCTTGCCCAACGAGGCTTCGAGGTGCTTCACGAATGGGCAGTGCGTGCAGATGAACATCACCAGCAGCGCACTCTTGCCGTTGAAGTCGTCCCTTCTTACCATGTTTCCAGTTACCGTGTCGGTAAGTGCAAAATCTGGTGCACTGGTTCCTAACTCAAGCATTGTTGATTCGGTAAGTGCCATGATGATCTCCTACGAGCGGAGCTAGCGGTATTAGCGGTGTTAGCTATGCCTATGCCGAAGTTTGCTGCATAGCCGGCGACTCATAGCACGCGCCCTTCTAACTCCGCTAACACGCGCGATGCGCGGCTAACACCGCTGACTCCGCTGCATTTCTCAAAACAATCCCGGTTGCCGACCAGTTGGAGCGATGCCGAAGTGCTCGTAGGCCAGCCGCGTTGCCACGCGCCCGCGCGGAGTGCGGTCGAGAAATCCAATTTGAATCAGAAACGGCTCGTACACTTCTTCAAGCGCGTCTTCCTCTTCAGCCAGCGTCGCGGCCAGCGTGCCCAGTCCTACGGGGCCCCCATCGTACTTCTGGATAATTGTCAGCATTAGCCGGCGATCGATCTCGTCGAATCCATGCGCATCCACCTCGAGCATGGTCAGCGCGGCATTGGCAGTTGGCAGGTCGATTGTGCCGGTGCCGCGCACCTGGGCGTAGTCGCGCACCCGGCGCAGCAGGCGGTTGGCAATGCGCGGCGTGCCGCGGCTGCGCAGTGCAATTTCGGCGGCGCCGTCGGCATCGATGGGAATCTGCAACACCTCGGCCGACCGTTCCACGATGACCCGCAAATCTTCCTCGCTATAGAACTCGAGCCGCAGCAAGATGCCAAAACGCGAGCGCAGCGGCGATGAAAGCAGGCCCGGCCGCGTGGTGGCACCAACAAAGGTGAAGGGCTTGATCTCCATTACATGGGTGCGCGCCGCCGGACCCTGCCCAATAATGATGTCCAGTTTGTAGTCCTCGAGGGCGGTGTAGAGCTTTTCTTCGAGCACCGGCTGCATGCGGTGAATTTCGTCGAGGAACAACACCTGCCGATCGCGGAGATTGGTCAGGATGGCGGTCAGGTCGCCCTGGATCTGGAGGGCTGGACCCGAGGTTTGCTGGAAGCCGACGTCAAGCTCATTGGCAATGATGGTGGCCAGGGTGGTTTTGCCCAAGCCGGGAGGCCCGAAAAGCAGCACATGGTCGAGGGCTTCGCCGCGCGACTTTGCCGCCTCCAGCGCAATCGCCAGTTGCTCTTTGGCTTTGGACTGGCCGATGAACTCGCCGAGCCAGCGCGGCCGTAATTTGAGCTCAAATCCCTGTTCCTCGTCGGCGCGCGCGGCGCTCACGAGCCGGTCCGGGGTGTTGTCGCGGGCAATTGCCATGGTCAGGAGCAGTGTAGCCGTTTCCCACGCCGAGGTAAAAGCCAGGCCAATCCGCTGCCGGAGTTACCTCAGCACAATTTGGTTTCGAAAATAGAAGTTACCTTCGCGTTATGGCCATTAACGGCACGGCTTCAATGACTTCACCAAGCCGCTTTCTCACACGATTAATGATTGACTATGGAGGGTTTATTGACTATCTTTATTCCACACGAACAGTGAGTTTAAGCGGACCTGAAGGGTTCGCCTGTGGGTGGAATATAGTCGAAGGCATAATTGCCTGCGAGTGTTTGCTATGAGTTACATGGCCGGTGCCTATCCCGGCAGGAAATTCCGGAGGTCAACGATGTTCGATCGTGTTAAGTTGGGAGCCCTGCTCCTGATTGGTATTGCGCTGCCAATTATGGGCTGCGGTTCTTCTGAGGTCGATTCCCTTCAAGTTACCCCGACCGCAATCACGATGGTGCCCGGCGCCACGGCTCAACTCACGGCCACCGGCATCTACGGTCACGGAACCGGCCCCTCCACGAATTCGGATCTCACCGCCAAGGTGACCTGGAGTACGGCCTCCGCCGACGTGGCGACCGTCTCAAGTACAGGCCTGGTTACCGGCGTTGCCGCAGGCACCGTCACGATTACGGCTTCAATCAATGGTTACGGTGGGTTACTTTCTGCCGCCTCCACTGTTACCGTGAGTGGCACGACCACCCCCCCGGTAAACAATGACATCGTCACGTTGAACATTATTCCCGGCTCCCAGACCGTATCCTCGCCGGGCGACACGGCCACCTATACCGTGACCGGCACTACAGGCGGGGGCGCAACTGTGAATGTGAACGGGCTGGTTGTATGGAGCTCGAGCAGCACCGAGATTGCCACCGTTAATGCCTCAACCGGCGTTGTCACAGCGACTGGACCCGGCTCTGCCACCATTTCTGCCGAATACACCAATGCCGATTCGACCGTTGCCACAGGGACTGCCACATTCACAGTCACGGGAGTTGGGTCCACAGACAACGACATCACGGCCATCACGGTTATTCCTGGCGGGCAATCAGTTCCTTCGCCTGGCGATACGGCAACTTATGTTGCGGTTGGCACCACCGGCTCCGGCTCAACAGTGAGCATGTCGGGCCTGGTCACCTGGGCATCGAGTGCTCCGCAGATCGCCACAATCAACGCCGCCACAGGCGTTGCCACGGCGGTGGGTCAGGGCACGTCTACCATCACCGCGCAGTACGTCAACGCGGATAAGACCACTGCTACCGGGACAGCAACCTTTACGGTCAGCGGATCCGGAACGACGAACAGCGACATTACGCAGGTTTCCATTGTCCCCAGCGGTCAAACCGTGGCCGCACCCGGTGACACAGCGACCTATACCGCTGTTGGAATCACAGCCTCCGGTTTGAGCGAAAACCTGAACGGTCTGGTTGTGTGGAGTGCGAGCAGCCCGCAGATCGCCACCATTAACGCTTCCAGCGGCATTGCTACGGCGGTGGGTCAGGGCACAACCACCATCTCCGCGCAGTACACCAACGCCGACTCTACGGTTGCCACTGGCACGGCGACCTTCACAGTGACTGGAAGCGGGTCGCAGAACAACGACATCACTTCCATAACCATCATTCCGGGCAATCAATCCGTTCCAGCGCCCGGCGACTCCGCCACCTTCATCGCCCTTGGAACCTCATCCACTGGCTCAACCGTGAGCATGTCGGGGCTGGTCACCTGGACCTCAAGCAGCGGGACAATCGCCACAATCGACGCTCAAACGGGCGTTGCTACCGGACAGGCTGCGGGCACTGTGACCATCACAGCCCAGTACGCCAATGCCGACAAGACCATAGCCACCGGGACGGCAAGTTTCACAGTGCAGACCGGCGCGGCCGAAACGTACACCGCTCTCACCATCCTCCCGAGTGCGCAATCGGTCTCTGCTTCAGGGCAGACCGCCGACTTTATAGCACTTGCAACCTCAGGAACGACCGGCTTGATTCAGGACGTTACGAACCTGGTGACATGGTCGTCCTCCATCCCGTCGGTAGCCACAATCTCAAACACTGGTGTTGTGACCGGCGTAGCCCAGGGTTCGACGACGATTACCGCGCTGTTGAACAATACGTCGAGCAGCGTTGTGACGGCACAGGCCTCGGTCTCGGTCACGCTGACCACACCTCCTGAGCCGATCCTTTCGCTTTCGGTCATTCCCAACTCGATCACCGTCAACGATTTTCAGTTGACCGGGCAGTACCTGGCGATTGCAACCTACTCCAGCGCGCCCTATGTCCGGGATGTAACGAACGACCCCAATACCACCTGGATCTCGACAGAGCCTGAACTGTTCCCCGTGGACACCAATACGGGCGGCAATCCGGGCGCCAGCGCAGGGCTGGTAACTGCATACGCGAGCGGCGGCGCCGTAATCGTTGCAGAGGCATCGAGTGCCGATGGAACGATCCAGACCGCGACGTCAACGTTCAACTGCCCTGAAGTTCTACCTCTTCCGGGCGTCACCAACCCCTCGTGCTACCCGGGTGAGACGCCGGCGACCACGCTGCTTGAAACCCTGACCCTCTATAACGAGGGCCTGAACACCACCAATTGGGAGGTAACCGCTCCTTCCGCTACCGGCACGCCAGACGTTCTCCATTGCGGCCCGGGCTGGACCGTGAACGGCGGAAGCGGCGGATCGGTCTGCACCGCAACCTATCCCACAACCTTAGGCCAGCCCACAACGGGTGTGCTTCCTGTAGGCGCGGCTGCCTCATGTCCCGCTGCCACGGCTACTACGCTCTCGGGAATTCTTATCACAGCACCCGATACCGGAGCTCAATTCGGCGGATGGTCATACAACTGCACCTCGACCGACGAGTGCGGCAACCCGGTAGGCTGGACCGCAGCCGGCCCCAACTATTGCGTTGTCAATCCGACAACCAACGACACGATCGGGGCGATCTTCAACTAATCGTTTCTATCTGCTAACGCAATCGAGCCGCCCTTCGGGGCGGCTCGATTGCGTTTGGGGCAATGCCGGCCTTCCCTCGCGCCTTTCAACCAGGCAAAGCCACCACGCCCGCCACAAGTTTGTAGTGGAAGCCCTCGAATGGTTCGCTGAGGCTGATGGTAAGAAGGGTCCTGGGCGCTTTGTGCTTGAAAAAGAGGGCGTGGGGGTAGATGCCGGCAGCCAAAAGATTAAGCTGATTGAGCCATACGGGATCGGTAACAGCAAGGTCGTAGCGAGTGCGGCTTACGTGGCCGAGTCGAAATAGCGCACGGTTCTTGCGTTTGCCATCCTCGTCGCGGATCCACCACCACAAATCGGCTGGCTCAATTAATTCCAACGATCTTTCGACGGCGGCCTTTTCGAACTTCCGTGCATAAACGCGATCGCCGGCCCCGCCCAGGACTGAAGGACCCTTATTGAGATAATCCGCAAGAAAGCGGGAGTCGCGCGCTCCGTCGAAGCGCCGGACAGGCAACAGTGGCCCGTCGGCCAGGAAGACGTCTTCGGGATGGCCGTTGGAGCCGCACCGTTCACCCAGCTCGGCCTCGAAAACATCGAGCAGCGCGGCCTCTGTCCCATCCTCATAGCAGGTTTCCTGCACTGTGAGGCAACCCTGAGCCTTGCTCCCAATCAGCCGCACCCACTTCTTCGAGACCAGGCTGATTCCGGCCATACACCGGTGGTTGTGCTTATACGAGTTGGCGAGACAGATAATCTTCTGGGTGTTCATCGAGCGCGGCGAGTCTCCGTGTTTCGAAATCAAAGGTGCCGGATGATAACACCCTCCCAGTGGCTTTGTAAGTATTCGAGCGCAAGCCTGCGGTGGCAGTGTTCGGCTGTCGGCTCGCTGCACAAAAGCACCGTTTTCTTTAGGAAACCAGCCTGGGATAGAACGGTCTCGACTTTTCGCGATTCGATTAAGGAGAGGTAGGCTTCGGTGTAAACGTCCCAGCTTCCCTTGTGCTTCTTATAGGCGTCCAGAATCTCCTGTGTGGGCGCCAGCAGCGGCTCATGCTCGTAAACGGCCCCGCAAATCTCCCGCAAGAAGTAAGGCAGATCAGACTGCTTGGCGAATCCGGCAAGCTGCGAGGTATTGTTCAAACGAACGTCGAGCAGGCGCTCGATGCCGTGAGCCTTCAACGCGCCGAAGAACTGGCTGGCGCTCTTTTGAGTGAAACCGATGCTGTAGATCTCCATTGGTCTTCTTCCAACTCGGCGAACAATGCGGTTTGTTCTTTCACCAGCGGCTTGCCTGACTCGGCTGTCAACTCGGCTTCTGATTGCAGGCGCCCGCCGGCTCTTATGTGAAGCAGCTCATGACCGCGTTCAGCCAGCACCCTCCCCACCAGCAGGCGGCGATGGCAGTGTGCCGGGTCCTCCTCACCGCAGAGCAACGCCACGCGATAGCCGGCGATTCCGCGTTCCAGGCGCTCAATACCCGCTTGGAACTCCAGGTTCGCCGTCATACGGCCGTAGAGCGCATGGCCCTGCTTGTCGTAGCACTCCGGGTCCTTTGGACGACCGCCTAATTCGGCGCCGAGGAAGAGGTGTTTCACGCCCGCCTCGGCAAGCTTTTGCTCGAGAACCTCGTGGTCGAACTGGGGAGCAAAACGAGAGTACGGAGCGGACCGTATGTCCACAACAACTTCAATGCGATGCTCCTTGAGCAACGCGGCAAAGGCCTCCCAGGCGTGAGCGGAGTGGCCGATGGTGTAGACAGTGCTCATGAGCGGTTACGGTTAAGAATAGCACCGGTATAGATTCCCGGTTCCTCGGCCGGCGATCCACATTTTCAATTCGTTCGGCCCCACCGTTTAAACTGGGAATGTTCTTCCGATCGTAATGACTCACCGGTTTGGAGTAATTCGCCGCTTCCGCTTCAATTTGCCCCAGCGCATTGCCGCCGGCCTGTTGGCGGCCTTCCTGTTGCAGGGCCTGTGGGTTACGGCACACCAGACGCTCACTGACCGCGACTACCAGTACGCCCGCTGCGGGCGCGAAACCTGGGAACGCCCTTCAGCCCTGGCCGGCTACTACACTACCTGCGGCAATATCCACGACGGTATTCTGGCTTATCGCGTTGCCGGGCTTCCGCTCACTCTCAACTTCATGGGCGAGCGCTTTCTTGACCTTTTCCGCAAGCCCGAAGACCGCGTGGTGCAGCCGGCTGACGCGAGCGGCCGGGAACCCCAAGCGGGCAGCGAGCTGAGCACCTGGGAACTGCGCCACCAGATGACCCACATTCTGCTGCTGTTGCGGCTGCCATTCCTGCTTGCCGGCTGCCTGCTCGGCGGATGCCTGTGGTGGGTTGCTCGGCGGCTTTACGGCAACCTTGGCGGCTATACGGCGCTTGCCCTCTATTGCTTCTGCCCCGCTGTTCTCAGCGCCTGCCTCAACCCCAATCCTGAGATCCTGGCCGCGCTGGGCGTCTACGGAGGCGTCTACACATCCATCGGTGTCGCCCACGCCATGCAGGGCCCCCGCCGCAAATGGCGGCCGCGCATTGTCATGCTCATGGTCATTTTTGGAGTGGCGGCCGCCTCGCACATTGCCGCGCTCCCGGTTACCGCGCTGCTGGGCATGGCCGCAATGCTCTGGGTCGCTGAAGGCCGTCGCAGCCAGGCGCTTCCAGTGGAAATGGCCGCTACGGTCGGCGGTTTAGTATTCCTCTTCGCGTGCTACGGCTTCTCGCCCGATGCCTTCAGCTATATCTTCCGCTCGGCTGCCGGATTCCTCTGGTTTTCGCGCGAGCCTGCCTTTCGGTTCTTCATGTCTCTGCCCGAGGCCGGAATCACGGTGGCTGCCGCAGCCGCCCTCGTGCTCTATCTTTCCCTGCGCCGCTCGCGTTACTTCGGCAACACAGTTCCATTGCTTTGCGCGCTGGCTTGCATCGTGCTGGTGATGACCGGCTCCCCGGGCAGCCCCTGGATCTGGTCGCTGCCTTTCCTGTTTACGTTCATTGGCGGGGTCTTTGCCGACGCAATCGAGAGTCCGCGCAGCCGCATTGCAATGGCCGCGGCCGGCGCGGTGGTGCTGCTGCAGGCGGCGCTGTGCCTGGCGAGCCTGCCGGGGCTGGTGTAAGTCTCTGCCCGCTTCGCACCCGCTTTTGGCTGTCCTCTCAGTGGCGAAATTCTGCCTGAATCGCATGAAAAACAAACTCCGATTCAAGCCTGAGACAATGCCCCGCGGACGATCAAAATCAAGCCCTGCGGCCTCAATCGGCCAGGCTCCTTTGCCGCATCCTCCATGTCGCCCATAACTATAACTAATTAAATAACTTATTGGAAGCTCAGCGCCTTGCTAAAGCACCCCTTCGCCGCGTAAAATAGAACTGCAGCGCGCGGACCCGGCCCCGCATCTTCCGGACCTGTTTTTCGAGCCCTTCCGCGGGCCACACTCTATGGCAGACGATCAGAACCCCCAGCTCCCTCTCGATGGCCCTGTGCCCCCCGGCAGCGGCACCAATTACACCCCGATGAACATCGAGGAGGAGATGCGCCGCTCGTATCTCTCCTATTCGATGTCTGTGATCGTCGGGCGCGCCTTGCCGGATGCCCGTGACGGCCTCAAGCCCGTACATCGGCGGATTCTTACCGCCATGGACCGCGAAGGCCTGCAGCACAACAAGCGCTACTCAAAGTGCGCCGGCGTCGTCGGCGAGTGCCTCAAGAAGTATCACCCCCACGGCGACTCGTCAGTGTACGACGCACTGGTGCGCATGGCGCAGCCGTGGTCGTTGCGCTATCCGCTGGTGGATGGACAGGGAAACTTCGGCTCAGTGGATGGCGACCCGCCTGCCGCTTATCGATACACCGAGTGCCGCATGGAGCGGATTGCCGAAGAGATGATGGCCGACATCGAGATGGAAACCGTCGATATGACGCCCAATTTCGATGAGACCACCGATGAGCCGACGGTGCTGCCCACGCGAATTCCGACCCTGATCGTCAACGGGTCGAATGGCATTGCTGTGGGCATGGCCACCAACATTCCGCCGCACAATCTCACTGAGGTTGTGAACGCCACCATCGCGCTGGTCAACAACCCGAGCGCCGGCCTCGCAGAGGTTCTGAAGCACGTTCACGGGCCCGACTTCCCCACCGCCGGCCTTCTTTATGGCCGCGCCGGCCTGGTCGAATCGTACCGCACCGGCCGCGGCCGATTCATGATGCGCGCCCGCGTTGCCCAGGAGAATATCACCAAGGAAAAGCTGGCTCTCATCGTCACCGAGATTCCCTACCAGGTGAACAAGTCCAGGCTCATCGAGCGCATCGCCGAGCTGGTGACGGAAAAAATCATCGACGACATAAGCGATGTGCGCGACGAGAGCGACCGCGACGGCATGCGCATTGTTATCGAGCTCAAGCGTGGCGCGCAGCCTGAAATTGTGCTCAACCAGCTCTACAAGAACACATCGATGCAGGAGAGCTTCTCCATGATCTTTCTCGCGGTGGTCAATGGCCAGCCGCGTGAGCTCCCTCTCGACGCGGCCATCCGCGTCTTCATCGATCACCGCGTAGACGTGGTGCAACGCCGCACCGTCTACCTGCTGCGCAAGGCCAGAGAGTTTGAGCACATCCGCGAAGGTTACAAGATTGCGCTCGACAATCTCGACACGGTTATCCGCATCATTCGCGCATCGGCATCGCGCGCCGATGCCCGCGAAAACTTGTACGCATGGGGCAAGGGCACTGAAATCGTCGTCAACCTCGGCCGCGAGCGCCTGGCAACCGAAGAGCGCGGGCTCACCCTGAGGCAGGTCGACGCCATTCTCGAACTGCAGCTCTACCGCCTCACCCAGCTTTCAGTCGACGAGATATTGAACGAGCTCCGCGAGATCCGCGAAAAAATTGCCGAGTATGAGTCCATCCTGGCCAGCGACGCCAAGCTGCGCGGCGTCATCGTCAAAGAGCTTGAAGAAGTGCGCGACAAGTACGGCGACAAGCGCCGCACCGAAATCGTGGACGAAACCACCGAGCTGCAGCTTGAAGACCTTATCGCGGACGAGCAGGTCGCAGTCACGGTCAGCCACCAGGGTTACCTCAAGCGCACGCCCATCAGTACCTATCGCTCGCAGCGCCGCGGCGGCTCCGGACGCATGGGCATGAAAACGCGCGAAGAAGATTTTGTCTCGCAGCTCATCGTCGACTCCACGCACGCCTACCTGCTGTGCTTTACCAACACCGGCCGCGTGTACTGGCTCAAGGTCTACGAGATTCCCGATGTAGGAGCAGCGGGCAAAGGCAAGAGCATGCAAAGCCTGCTCGACCTGCAGCCCGGCGAAAACGTGCGCGCCATTCTTCCAGTGCGCGATCTTGAAGTCGAAGACAAGTTCGTCTTCTTCGCCACGCGCGAAGGCACCGTAAAGAAAACTCCGCTCAAGGACTTCTCAAACGTCATGGCCCGCGGCATCATCGCCATCGCCATCGACAAAGAAGACGACCTGGTCTCAGCCGACATTACCAATGGCAAGCAGACCATCTTCATCGCTACGCGCGACGGCATGGCCATCCGCTTTGAAGAGGAGTACGACGCCGACCGCAGCGGCGCGGGCCTGCGCCCCATGGGCCGCAACGCCGCCGGCAATCGTGGCATTTCGCTCAAAAAGGGCGACTATGTCATCGGCGCAGCCATTACCAACTCCGATGCCATGCGCGACAAGGAACGCGATGAGTGCGCCGCAAAACTCGGCCTCACCGTCAAGCTGGCGACTCTTCGCAAAGCCTATGCCGACGCCGAAGCAGAACTCACCAAAGCTCGCGAAGATAATCGCAACAAGCTGGTTGACGCCGCTGCCGTGAATGCGGCTGAAAAGAGACTCAACGACGCGTGGAAGGCCATCAAGGCCCTCGACGGCAAGCTCTGCGTCACGCAGCAGCTCATTCTCACTGTGACCGAGAACGGCTTTGGCAAGCGTACAGATGTGGACGAGTACCGCCTGACCTCGCGCGGCGCGCAGGGCGTCACCAATCTCAAGGCCACGCCCAAGGTCGGCAAAACGGCGTCGATCCTGCTAGTCAATGAAACCAGCGAATTGATGGTGATCAGTCAGTTCGGCAAGATCATCCGCTGCGATACCAAGACCATTCGCGAGGCCGGCCGCGCCACGCAGGGCGTCCGCCTGTTGAGCCTCGAACCTGAAGACAAGGTCGCCGCCGCGGTCATCATCCCGCCGGAAGAGTTGAACGGCAAGGAAGAGGATGCGCAAGGGACACTGATTCAGTAAAGGCAGTGGTCAGTGATCAGTTGTTAGTGGTCAGTTGTTCGAGTCCGACGATGAGGCGTGCCGGGTGCCCCAGGTTTCGCTTCTGAGACCTGGATAACTGGAAGCGAGTGATTCCTCAACCTTGCTTCCGCTCCACACGCCGAATCGTCTTCTCCATCGGCTTGGTCGGATCGCGGACGACGCCTAGTTTCGCCCAGCCGGCCTCGCTCAACTCGAAGCTGAGACTCAGCCTCTCGCCGACGGAAAGACTCTCGCAGTTGCGTACCCGTTCCTTCAGGTGGTCCGGCACGTAGTTGTAATCGAACTTCGATTCATCCACCTCGCTCATAACGTCCAGTCCTCGACAACCAGCCCCTTCACCCTGGCGTACTCTCGCGTGTTGGCGGTGACCAGAACCAGGTTCCGGGCAAAGGCCTGCCCCGCAATCAGCGTCTCGTATTCGCCAATGCGTTTGCCCCGGCGCTCAAGATCGGCGCGAATCTCTCCGGCTGCCTGGGCGTCGCGCTCTAAGTAGTCAAGGACTGGAACATCGCGACCAAGGAACGCAACAAGGGCACTTGCGTTTTGCGCCACCAGTTGACTCTTGGCTACGCCGTACCAGAGCTCATGCGCAACGATGGAGGAGGTTGAGATCACTGCCCTGCTGCGAGCGGCTTGAGTAAACCGGGATCGCACACTAACCGAAGTTCCGTTGATCAGCGCAATGCAAACGTTCGTATCGAGCAGGTACTTCACTTGAAGTACTCACGGATCGGCGCCAGTTTCTGTTTGCGGCCTTGAGGGAAGAGCAGGTCTCCTTTGAGCGCGTCGATCCGCGCAAACCACTCCTCAACCGTCTCCTTCTTTTTCTCCGGAACAGGCTCCAGCAGCACTCCCGCCCCCATCCGCGTCACGCGCACCCGGTCGCCCTCGAAGCGGAACTCTTTGGGCAGGCGCACCGCCTGGCTGCGACCGTTCCAGAACAGCTTGGCGTCCACTTGTTCGGGCTTTGTCCGGCTATTGGTGGCCATCGACCCCTCCATGCGATATATAACAAAAGTATATACCAACTCAAATATCGGAATGCAACTCTCCTGATTTCGAACTCTTGAGCTTACGCCTCAACCTCTCGCCCGCTACGATAGAAGCATGGCTCATGGAAGCGAGGCGAAGCACCATGCCGACAACCGGCGCAAAACCCGCGGGAGCAGTGGACGAAGCCGGCGCAGCACGCGCGGTGCAGCAGATGTTCGACTCGATCGCCCCGCGCTACGACCTGCTCAACCACGTGCTCTCGGCTAACGTTGACCGGCTCTGGTGGTGGCGCGCCGCTCGCCGCTTCAACGCGGTGCTGGCAAGGCCCGAAACCCAAATCCTCGACATCTGCTGCGGCACCGGCGACATGACCATGGCTCTGCTCAAGCGCAGGCCGCACCCGGCCGAGCCAATCCTCGCAGCCGATTTCTCGCGCAACATGCTTGCCCGCGGCGCACGAAAATTCGGCGCGGGCCGCGATGGCCTTGCATCCGGCGCTCCCTTCGCCATTCCTCTCGAAGCCGACGCGCTGCATCTCCCGCTGCGCGATCAGTCGCTCGACCTCATCGTTACCGCATTCGGATTCCGCAACCTCGCCAACTATCAGGCCGGCCTGAGTGAATTCTTCCGCGTGCTCAAACCCGGCGGCCAACTCGGCATTCTCGAGTTCAGCGAACCCGGCGGCCTCATGGGCAAAGCCTACGCAGTGTACTTTCGCCGCGTGCTGCCCGCCATCGGCCGGCTCATCTGCGGCGCAAACGGACCGTATAACTACCTGCCCACATCAGTCGGCAACTTTCCGCCGCCGCCGCAGTTGCTGGCCATGATGCGCGCAGCCGGCTACGCCGATTCAGCCTGGCAGCCCTACACCTTCGGCATCGCCGGGTTGTACACGGCCACGCGGCCAACTGTAATCTAAGGTTGTAATGCCAATCGCCGCTTCGAGCACGCCTGAAACCGGCTCGCCAATAGAGCCTTCCGCTGCGTCTGCCTCGCAGTCCGCTTCGATCGCCGCGTTATCGGCCCAGAAGCGCCGCGTCGCGCTGCTCAGCATGAGCGCCGCCGGCGCCATGACCATGTTCAAGCTTGGCGCGGGCATACTCTCCGGCTCGCTGGGCGTAATCTCCGATGCGGTGCACTCCGGCCTCGACCTTGCAGGCGCAGCGCTCACTTTCCTTTCGGTCAACGTCAGCGACAAGCCCGCCGACGAAGACCATCCCTACGGTCACGGCAAGATTGAAAATCTCTCCGCCTTTGCGGAAGCCACGCTCATGGGCATCTCCTGCGCATGGATTGTGTGGGAGGCGATCCAGCGCATCTTTGTTCACGCGGTTGAAGTGCGCCACGCGCTTTGGCCGGCGGTGGTGCTGCTCTCTTCAATTGCCGTGGACTACTGGCGCTCGCGCGAACTGCGCGAGGTAGCCGACAAAACCGGCTCTCCCGCGCTCGCCACCGACGCTTTCCATTTTGCTTCAGACATGTGGGCCACGCTGGCCGTGCTCGCCGGGCTCGGCATCAACTGGATCGGTTCGCACTACGGCATCGCGTGGCTGCGCTACGCTGACCCGGTCGCCGCCATCGTGGTCTCCATCCTGATTCTGCGCATGACCCTTCGTCTCGGCCAGGAAGCGGCGGCCGTGCTGGTCGATGAAGTGCCAGCCGAAACGCGGCAGCAATTGATCAGCGAAGTGGGGCGTCTGCCCGGCGTGTTGGCCGTGGAACAGGCGCGCGTTCGCCGCGCAGGCGCCAGCTACTTTGCCGACCTCACGCTCGCCCTGCCGCGCCGCTTTACATTCGAGCACACCGGCCAGGTGGTTCAGGAGGCGACGGCAGCCGTACAACGCGTTCTTCCGCGGGCCGACGTCGTCATTCACACCGTTCCCCACCAAACCCGCGCTGAAAGCATCTTTGACCGCGTGCGCGCCGCGGCTGCGCGCAACAACGTCTCAGTGCACGAGCTCAGCATCCAGTCACACCAGGGACGCCTGCGCGTCGAACTGCACGTTGAAATTGAAGAGAACATGCGGCTGCGCGAGGCGCACGAATTCGTATGCGGGCTTGAAGCTGAGATATTGCGTGATGTGCCGGAGATCGACGCCGTACTGACCCACATTGAAAGCGAGCCGGCAACCATCGAGCAGCCGCGCGAAATGGCCATCGAAGAAAGCCGCATTGAATCGGCACTGCTTGCGGCGGCCAAAGCATTTCCTGAGATCGCCGACGTGCACGACATCGTGGTAACCCACACGGGCGAGCACATCGCGGTCACCTGCCACTGCTCGCTGCCCGACGATCTGCCCATGCACCATGTCCACGAAGTCATCACCGCGCTCGAAGACCGCTTCAAGCTGGAGTGCCCTGACGTGTACCGGGTCACCATCCACCCCGAGCCGCTGACGGATAATACGAGGTAAGGCAGCTGGACCGACGAGGCTGCATCGCATCTATGACCAGCCAATCCATCAAGAATTTCTTCCAGGTAGCATCGCTGCTGCTGTTGCTGGTGGCCGTGGGCCTGATGGCTGCCATTGTTACCATGCACTTTGCCATTCACGGCGCTGAGGTCGATGTCCCCGCGCTCAAGGGCATGACGGTGGCCGACGCGCGCAGCGAGACATCCGGCATGGGCCTCAATCTCGACGTCGACAACCGTTATTATTCATCCGACGTCGCCGCCGGCCACATTCTCACCCAGTCGCCCGACCCCGGCACGGTGGTCCGCCGCGAGTGGAACGTGCGCGTCGCAGAAAGCCTGGGACCGCAGAAAGTTGACGTACCTGACGCCGTGGGCTCGGCCGAACGCGTCGCCGATCTTCAGTTGCGCCGTGCCGGCCTTGAAGTTGGGGTAACAGCTCAGATCCCTATCACCGGCGCGCCTGAGGGCACGGTAATTGCTCAGGACCCGCCCGCACACGCGCAGGATATCGCACAGCCTGCCATCAACCTGCTGGTGGCCGCGCCCGGCGACGATACGCCCGACGGATACGTGATGCCCGATATGACTGGCTGGCATGCCATCGGCGCACAGGCCGAACTCACCCATGCCGGCATTAAATCCGCGCCGCTCAAGTTTGTCGATGTGAGCGTGCCCAGTGTGGGCAGCGGCGCCGCGCCGCCGCAGGTTCCCGTCGTGCCGGGCTCCGTAATTGCGCAATCGCCGTCCGCAGGCTCGCGCATCGACCAGGACACGATGGTCACGCTGACCGTTGCAAGGTGATTGAAGCAAGGAACAAGGGACCAAGGGAACAAGGGCCCGAGCGGATCGCGGAAATGGAGTGATCAAGTGGGAATGAATGAAGACATCGATCGCATTCAGTTGCAGGAGCGTGAGCTGCACTTGCCGCGGCTCGATGCCCGCGTTGCCTGGGATCTGGGTACGCGCATCAAGACCTTGAGCGACGAGCGCGGCTACTCCATCGCGGTTGACGTGCGCCGTTTCGGCCAGCCGCTCTTTTACTTTGCCTTCGACGGCACAACGCCAGACAGTCCCGAATGGATTCGCAAAAAGAGCAATGTCGTCGCGCGATTCCATCGCAGCTCTTACGGGTTCGGATTGGCGCTCGCGCTCAAAAACACCACGCTCCTCGATCGTTACGGCCTGCCGGTTGCCGACTACGCCGCGCACGGCGGCTCATTCCCGTTCAACGTCGAGTCCGCCGGAATCGTCGGCGCGATCACAGTAACCGGCCTTACACAGCGCGAAGACCATGAGTTGGTTGTTGAAGCGCTCTGCGCCCAGCTGGGACGCGATTACCAGTCGCTGACGCTTGGCCCGGAATAGTTTCGTGCGCGTGGCACGGGGTGCCCCAGGTCCGGGGCCCCTGCGGATGGGTCTTCGTCCGTGGGGTGGAGATCCCTCGCATTTGGGGACCTGGGAGACCTCTGGCCAACGCGAGTTCAATCCGCCTTTTCGATCAACGCAACAAAGAACCCATCCGTGCCCAGCGCGCCGGGAATCAGTCGCAGCCCACCCTCAGGCGTGAGGCAGCCGTGCAAATGCTCTGCGCCTTCGCGAGTGAGCACTCCGCTGCTGAGCAGATCGTCAATACGCGGGCCAAGCGAATTCAGGTGCGCATCGGGCATCTCCGCAAGCTCCGCATCAACCACCTGTTCGTTCTCTTCGGGTTCCAGCGAGCATGTCGAGTAGACGATGCGCCCGCCCGGCCGAACTGCCCGAATCGCCGCCCGCAAAATCGCCTTCTGCCGCTCTGCTTGGCGCTCCAGGTCTTCAACACGCAACCGATGGCGAATCTCAGGATTGCGCCCCAGCGTCCCCGTCCCGCTGCACGGCACATCGACCAGCGCAACATCGTAGGCCCCGATCTCACTGAGGGCCGCCGCATCCGCGAGCCTGCATTCAATGCGATCGCCGAAGCCAGTCAGCCGCTCCCGCAACGCTGCCAGCCGCTGCGCACTCGACTCACATGCAACAATTCTCGCCTCAGGATTGCGTTCCGCCAGGATCATCGTCTTCCCGCCCGGCGCCGCACAGGCATCGAAGATGCCTTTTACTTTTTGGACGAGATCTGTGCCCGGGCGCGAAGCCGCCGCAATCTCCGCAATCAACTGCGAACCCTCATCCTGGATTCGCACGCGTCCGCTGCGAACGGCCTCCGTCGCCGTGACATCGCCGGCCGTCACAATGCGCGCATCGGCAAGCAAGCGTCCCGGCGCAAGTGTGACGCCCTCATCCACCAACTCGCGCTCCGCCACAGGATCAACAAGCCGGACCGCAAGCTCAGGCTGCTGCTGCCCATGGCGGCAAATCGCGCGCGTGGTTTCGTCGCCGTAGAATTTTTCCCAGCGCTCCACGAGCCACGCCGGATGCGCCTGCTCTGCTTCCCATCCTGTTCCTTCGTCCTGAGGTCTGCTAAGCGCAATGCCAATTTTGCGCAGCACCGCATTTACCATCCCCGCGGCAAAGCGATGCCCCGCCTGCTTGGCCAGTTCAACACTCTCGCCAATTGCCGCATGCGCGGGAATGCGATCGAGATGCAGCAGTTGAAACGCGCCCATGCGCAGCGCGATCAAAACCTCGGCGTCAAGCTTTGCATTAGGTTTGGCAAGATAGTTCCGGATCTCCGCGTCCAGCCGGAGCTGCCAGCGCAGCACACCCAGCACAAGTGTTGTGGCCAGGTTGCGGTCAGCCTGCGCAAGTGCGCTCACGGCACGCTCGCGCAGTAACTCATCTGCATGAACTTTGCCGCGCTCCACGGCCAGCAGAATCTTGAATGCCGCCCGGCGTGCTGCGGTAACGTCAGCCACTGCTAACCTAACCGCGAGTCTGCGGCCAATGGGTTGCCGCGCAAAAACTCGGTCGCCGCCATGCGCTTCTTGCCTTCGAGCTGTACCTCAATCAACTCGAGCCATGTATCGTCGGCGCATGCTGCGAACAACCGCCCGCCATGAACGCAAATCGTTCCCGGCTGCGCATCTGTTGCGCCGCTCGGCGTCTCAAGCGCCAACGCCATGCGATGCACAATCAGCTTCTTGCCATTGAGAGGAGTATAGGCGCCGGGCCACGGCTGAAATCCGCGCCAGCGGTTATAAAGCTCGTGTGCCGCGCACCTGCCAAAATCCATGCGGCCATCTTCGCGGTCAAGCAGCGGAGCAAACGTGGCAAACTCGTGGTTCTGCGGTTGCGGCGCAATGCTTCCTGACTCAAGCCCCGCCAGCGTTTCTACTACCAGCGGCGCACCGGCCACGGCCAAAGTTTCAAACAGATCCACCGACGTTGTGTCTCGCCCAATCTCATGCGTCTGCTGCATCAATATCGGCCCGGTATCGAGCCCCTCTTCAAGCAGCATGGTTGTATTGCCCGTGAACGCATCGCCGTTTGCCACGGACCATTGAATCGGCGCAGCCCCGCGATACTTCGGCAGCAGCGACCCATGCAGGTTGATGCACCCAAGCCGCGGCAGCGCAAGCATCCACGGCGGAATAATGCGCCCGTACGCAACCACCACAACCGCATCCGGAGCAATCGCCTCAAGCTGCGCTCGGAACTCCGCATTCGACTTGATTTTTTCAGGTTGCGTTACGGAAATACCGGCAGCCATTGCGGCCCGCTTTACCGGCGTCGGATGAATCTCGGCTGCGCGGCCCACCGGGCGGTCAGGTTGCGAAACCACCAGCTCCACGCGATACCCGGCCGCGATCAGCGCCTCGAGCGTGGGCACGGCAAACTGCGGCGTCCCGCAAAACACCAGCCTCAATTTTGCCGCCTCGCCTGCCATTGTGTTCTTACCATTTTCCGTCGGCCTGCATCTTGCGAATCTTGCGCAGGTTCAGGTTCCGCTTCAACGGGCTCATCCTGAAGAGAAACAGAACGCCGTCAAGATGGTCAATCTCATGCTGAAAGGCGCGCGCCAGCAACTCTTCGCCGTCCATCTCGAACCACTTGCCGTTCTCGTCCTGCGCGCGGATGCGAACCTTGGCGGCGCGTTGCACCTTCTCGCGAATCTCCGGGAAGCTCAGGCATCCTTCTTCCTGGTACTGTTTTCCTTCGCCCAAAATAATCTCGGGATTCACCAGCACCAGCTTGTCTCTCGGTTCCTTGCCCATGCTCAGGTCGACGATCGTTACGCGCTTCGACACGCCCACCTGCGGCGCAGCCAGCCCTATGCCCTGAGCCTTGTACATGGTCTCGAACATGTCGGCCACCAGTTTGCGCAGCCCGCCGTTGAATTCGGTTACCGGTTCGCCGGGCTGCGAGAGCACAGGCTCGGGATACTTCACAATCTTCAAAATCATCGTTTGACTCTCGTAATTCTATTCGGCCACCGTGCTGATTTGCCGACTTGCTAGAATCTCCTGATTTGTTCGATGTACTGGTCGAAGTTGCGCTTCATTTCAAGCACCGAATCCCCGCCAAACTTCTGCGCCGCTACGCCCGCCAGCGTAATGGCCACCATGGCCTCGGCCGCTACGCCGCCCGCGGGCACCACGCAAATGTCGCTTCGTTCGTAACTTGCGCTGGTCGCCTCGCGCGTATCGAATCGCACCGACTCAAGCGGTCTGCGCAGCGTCGAAATCGGTTTCAAATACCCGCGCACCACCACGTCTTCGCCGTTTGAAATGCCGCCCTCAATTCCGCCGGCGTTGTTGTGCGGGCGCGTAAACCGCGTGGGCCTTCCGTGATCCTCGGCATCGTAGTGGATCGGATCGTGCACCTTGGAGCCAAACGATTCGGCCGCCACCACTCCGCGCCCGATCTCGACCGCCTTCACAGCCTGAAGGCTCATCACCGCCCAGGCCAGCAACCCGTCCAGCCGCTCGTCCCAGTTGGCGTAGGTGCCGAGGCCCGCGGGCACATTGTGCGCCACCACCTCAAAGACGCCGTTCACCGTGTCGCCGGTGCGCGCTGCCTCTTCCACTTCTTCTTTCATTCGCGCTTCGGTGGCCTGGTCAACGCATCCCAGCACCACCTCGTCCTTCGCTGTCAACGCTGCAATCTCATCCCACTCTGCCGCACGCTCCAGTTCAACGCGGCCCACGCGGATCACGTGGCTCAGCACTTCGATACCGAGCGCGCGCAGCATCAGCTTGGCCATTGCGCCCGCAGCCACGCGCGATGTGCTCTCGCGTGCCGAAGCGCGCTCAAGCACGTAGCGCGCATCGGGGAAATTGTATTTGAGCGCCCCCGCCAGGTCGGCATGGCCAGGCCGCGGCGACGCGACCGCCTGGTGCTTGGCAGGATCGCCCGCCTCAACCGGCAGCTTCTCTTCCCAGTTTTTCCAGTCGCGGTTCACAATCTCGATCGCGATCGGAGAGCCAATGGTCTTGCCGTGCCGCACGCCCGAGAGAATATGCGCTTTATCGGTCTCAATCTTCATGCGCCCGCCGCGCCCGTAGCCCTGCTGGCGGCGCCACAGCTCGCGGTTCACAAAATCGAGATCGATAGGTACGCCGGCCGGCAGTCCTGAAATCAGCGCGATAAGTGCTTCGCCATGGGATTCGCCGGCGCTCGAAAAGCGGATCATATGTTACTGATTGTAAATGGAGCCGAAGCGGAGTTAACGGGGTTAGCCAGGTTAGTGGAGTTAGTCTCTGCCGCCAGGCATTAAAGCCGGTTTACGTTCATCGCTTCGCCATCAGTTGGTCGATTCGCTTCTGGCTCTCAGCTGCTCCCGCATCCACTTTGACCAACTGGTAAAGCGCCTTCGCTTCCGCCCAGGATTGAAGCGAGCCGTCAAAGTCTTTCAATTCCCCCTGCATGAGCGCCAAGCCGCGAAGAGCATTGGCAAGCTGGAGAGGATACTCTCCGCTCTTCCTGTAGAAATCAATCGACTCAGAATAAAACGGAGCGGCCTCGAGCGGTCTGCCCGTTTCGCGCAGGATGTCGGCCAGATGCCGCTTGTTATGCGCCGTTCGATACTGGTCGCCCAGGGTCTGGAACATCTCAGTCGCCTGCCGATATTGTGTCTCCGCCGCCTGCACATTGTGCAAGGCCCGTTCCACGTAGGCCAATTCCGCGTGAAGCTCCGCTTCCATCCGCGGGTGATCCTCGCTACAGCACACTTCCAGCGCTTCACTAAACAGGCTGCGCGCGTCCTCGAGGCGTCGCTCAAGTCGCGCCTTGCGGCCCTGCTCAATCAGAATCTCGGGCGCACGCTTCTCCATATCCGAAAAGCCTAGCACGGAGCCTAAACGGTCCGCATTCAAAAAATTGACCCGAAACCATGGGTTTTTCGTGCCGGGGACAAGTTGCCGTGCCGCCGGTGTATCCTTTTTGCGATAATTGCTGCTTGCCGGTTTCCTCGGCGGCAACTGACCATTGATCACTAACCACTGACCACTCTATGAACTATTTCCTCTTCAAAACCGAGCCCACCGTCTACAGCTTCGACGACTTTCTCCGCGACAAAGAGACCGTGTGGGACGGCGTCACCAACCCCACCGCCGTCATGCATCTGCGACAGATGAAGGCCGGAACAAAGTGGATTTTCTACCACACCGGCGACGAGCGCACCGCAGTCGGTACCGCTACCGTAACCAGCGTCGACCCCACCGATCCCAAGGTGCCAATTGTACGGGTAAAGGTGGGCAAGCGGCTCAAGTCTCCCAAGAACCTCGATGCCATCAAGGCCGCGAAACTCTTCGCAGACTCGCCCCTCGTCAAAATCGGCCGCCTTTCGGTCGTCCCTCTTACCGAGGCGCAGTGGGACTGGTTCCTAAGCTAAGCGGGTTGCTTTTCCCCTTATATCCGGATATATTACCGGGTAGAGGAGAACTACCCTGGGCAGCGCGGCGCAAACACGGGCGGTAGTAAATTACCGCAAACGCCTGAGCAAGCGGGGCTTGGCCAGGTTCGAGGTGGTTGGCCTCAAAAGCGACCAGGAGTTGATTCGCACCCTCGCGCGACGTCTGGCAGACGATACTCCGGAGGCCGAAGAGATGCGCGCCTCATTACGCCAGACGATCGCTGAGAAATCCAACACGAAGGGCGGCATCCTGGCTTGGCTTCGCAGCTCGCCGCTGGTCGGAGCCGATCTTAACTTGAAGCGTCCGTTCACCACGGGACGTAAGATCGACCTGTGAAGCGCTACCTTCTCGACAGCAACATCATTAGCGACGCTACCAAGCCCTTTCCCTCTCGATCGCTTCTCGCATGGTTGGCAGAGCAAGCCAACGAGAATCTATTCATTGCGTCAATTACCATCGCCGAGATCTGGCGTGGCATTCTGGAGAAACCCGCGGGGAGCAAGCGCCGGACTCTAGAGAACTGGTTTCGCGGCCCGCAGGGCCCGCAATCGCAGTTTGTTGGGCGAGTTCTTCCGTTCGACGACAAGTCTGCGCTGATCTGGGGACGATTGATGGCCGAAGGAACCGCGGCAGGCCACCCGCGAAGCGCCTTTGACATGCTCCTCGGCGCCATCGCCGAAGCCAACGACTGTGTTGTTACGGGCAACGAAAAGCACTTCGCCGGGGTGAAGTTCATCAATCCGATGCGGTCATAATGCCGGTGGTCCGGCCGGCCTCGGGGTTCACCTGTCTCACACCCCAAACTGCCTTAGATGATGGTCGGTATGCAGGTAGCCCCAACGCATCCACTGCCACTCCGTCATTTCAAGGAACATCGGATGGGGTTGGAAATCAAAATCCCTGGGCCGCCGCGTAAACCGCTCAACCAGCGCCAGCAGCGTTTGCCGGTCCGCTTCAAAATCTCCGGGCGCAGTGCCGCTTAACTCCTGATCGATCTCCGGCCGGGTAGGAAACCCGTGCGGCCAGTGCGTAGGCAGATAAAGCGCACACCATCTGTAGAAGCCGCGCCAGCGAAAATTGGGATCGATCGGAACCGCCTTCAGCCCCATCGTGGCCATAAAGGCATCATTCAGATGGCTCACCATCTGCCGCGCATTCATCCTGCCCCAGCGACCTTCAAGATCGGGCCGCAGCCGCGCGATGCGCTCCACAATGTCTCGTTTAACATTCGGTTGATCGAGACGCTTCAACGCAAACCGCCTCCAGATACCTTGAATGTATTGGCCTGGAACCGCGGCGCCATGGCACTCTCCGCGCTTAAGCAGCTTCGCCGCAACGCTCGACTAATTCCTTCACTTCATCAACTCCACTGCCACAACCTGCCCATCCACACCCGCGTCCTGGCCTTTTACATACTGCAGCCGCACCGCCCTTCCATCAAAATCGGCGCATGGAAACACAGTTTCCCCGACTCTTACATTCGCTGCAATCGTTAAATCGATCTTGCTGAATTCGTTGTTATAGAGCAAAACCGTTTTCCCGCCCTCACCCGAGACGCTGAATTCAATCACGCTCGGGTAACTGCATTTCACGTCGTGGATTGTGCCGCGGGCAGTTAGTCGCTGGCCATTGGAAGGCAGCGTTGGATACTTGGGAACAATGTCCACGACCGATTGGCTCACAGTAACGGTCTGGGTGGCAGAAGCAGCCGCGGCCTGTTGTTGCTGTTGCTCGGCCGCGGCCATCTCCGCGCGTCTCTGCTGGTTTTGCTCCACGCGTTGCAACGCCGCTTGCACCATGGTGGTTTCGCGATCGTTGCGCGCGACCCGGGCCGCGGCCTTCAGCACGTTGACGGCATCGTCATAACGATTCGCCTGCTCCAGCACCTGGGCGGCATTGATGCGGTAAAAAATGTTGTCGGGCTCAAGCTCGGTGGCCTGAAGGCTGAGCATGTGGGCTTCATCCAGGTTTTCGCGATGCATTGACAGGTAGACCGCGAGCCGGTCGTAGGCAGGCGCAAACCGTGGGTTGAGCTTGATGGCGGTCCGCAGATCGCTTTCCGCCTCGCCGTTATCCGCGCCAAGCGAAAAGTTGGCGTAATAGTAATAATCAAGAAAGTTTTGCGAGCCCAGTTTGATTGCTTCTCCGTACCACTTGCGCGCTTCGTCAGTTTGGCCGGCGTGGCTCGCCAGAAACCCCTGCGTCTCGCGCGCCTGAATGTTGTTCGGGTCTTCCTTGAGCACGCTTTCGATTAGTGCCCGTGCCTCGTCGGTCCGCTGAAGGTATGCCATGATGTCAGCCCGCACCGCATCCGCATCTGCCTGCGCAAGCTCCTGAGCCTTGAAGCTGGATTCATCGATCGGCGCAGCCGCGCTCGACAGCTCGAGAGCCTTGTAATCTCCGTGATCGATGTAGGCTCTCAGCGCTTTCTCGAGCAGCTTGATGTCGCCAAATGCCTTCTCCGCCGCAGCGACCGCATCCTCGCCGCTGCCAACCATGCGCATATAGGCATCCAGGCTGTCAGTATGAGCCTGGCGATCCTTCATCACCAGATAGTGGGTGAGCGCCCATGATTCAGCATAAAATACCGATCCCTTTTGCTCTTCGTGATAGTAAGGCGATCCAGCGTCCACGTTGAACAGAACTGTCAGCGGTATGAGGCTGTGTTGCCGCATGTACAGGATGTCGTCGGCGCTGGGCTCGCCCAGAGTCACTTTCTTGTCGACGACTTCGGTGTTTTGCATGAACTCCGCCATACCCTCGTTGAGCCAGATGGGGAGCCACTGGTGCGCCGAAGCGAACTGCAGATGGGTGTATTCGTGATAGACCGTCGCATAAGCATGCTCCTCAGACACGTCGAGACGGATCAGAATGTAATTCCTGTCCGGGACACGCAAGAACAGCCCGGCCAATTGCATCTGCCCTTTGCCTATGCGGTCGGGGGGCAACAGCGTCTCAAGCCCTTTGTAGTTTTTCGTGGCCAGAACGGTGATGGGCACTTCAGGATCGACGTTGAGCTTTGGGAAGAGCTTGGTGAAGACCCAGCGCATGCGCTCGAACTGGTCGAGAATGTGCCGGCCGTCTTTCTCGCTGGCATCGGTCACGACGGTGAAGTGGTCGCTGGTTACGCGGACCCACCTATCCGTGCCGGCTGTTGCCGGCCGCGAAAAGGCCAGAGCAAGAATCATGAGAAGACAGATTTTTCGAACCATTGAAGTTGCAGGGATTCTACCGCAATCTCCAATCCTCTGCAGCCGCGATTCACAACATCTTATTTAATTCTTCCTATGCGTTGCCTTTCAGCCAGCCTTTGGTATTCAGCAACTGGCGGTTGTCCAGCGACCACACCTTGCCGGTCAGCTCGTCTGCCGGGCGGCCTTCGCGGGCGCACTTTTCGAATTCGCTCTTCATGGCCTGCATCTTGGCGTCGAGGTCGTCAACAAAATTCAGCGCCAGCGCCTCGGGAATCATGGGCAGCTTGGGCGAGCCAAACTCGAGCTTGCCGTGGTGCGAAAGAATCATGTGCACCACAAGTGTGCGCAGCCGCTCGGGAAAACCAGGCAGCCCTGCGATCGTCTTCTCCACCAGGTCCACGCCCATCTGGATATGCCCCAGCAGAATGCCTTCCACGCTGTAGTCGAAGCCAATCTCCCAGGTGAGCTCGCGAATCTTTCCTATGTCGTGCAGAATCACGCCGGTCAGCAGCAAATCGCGGTCCAGCATGGGATAGTGCGCGGCCACGCGCTCAGCCAGCCCCAGCAGGCTGATCACGTGTTCCAGCAGCCCGCCCAGCCAGGCGTGATGGAGCTGCCGCGCCGCTGGCGCCTCGCGATACGCCTGGGCTACGCCCGATTCAGCCAGCAGCGCCCTGAGCAGCCGCTTGAGGTCGGCATCGGCGAACCCCTCGATCGTTGCCTCAAGCTGGGCCCACATCTGGCCCACATCGTGCGTAGTCGACGGCAGCAGGTCGGCCTTGTCCACCTCGGTCGGCGCGGCCAGCCGCAGTTGTTCCACCTTCAATTGGTTGCGTTCGTCAAAGCGGGTCGCGCTACCGCGCACCTTCACAATGTCGCCTTGTTTAAATTCTTTGGCGATGCGCGGGTCAGTCGGGTCCCATACGCGCGCTTCAATTTGCCCGGTCTTGTCGCCCAGGCTCAGGTTCAGATACGGCTTGTTGGTCTTGGTGGAGCGCTGCTGTTTCGACAGCACAAGGAAATACCCATCGAAAGTTCTGCCTTCGTCAAATGCGGCCAAATCGGAAACGTAAATATCTTTCATTCTGCCGAGAAGATTAACGCACCAGGCTCAAGTTGCCAAAAACAGCGCGAGCCCGGGATATGAAATCCCGGGCCCTGAATTCTCGCCGTCTTGCTGACTAGCTATTGCTGCGGCTGAGCCGTCTGCGGTTGCGGCGCTGCCGGCTGGGTCGCAGGAGCGGGCGCTCCCGGAACCGGCGGCACGGGCGTCGGCTGCGGAGGCGGAGTGGTGCTCTGCGGCTTCTTCTGCTCCTGCATGCGCGTCTTTTCGCTGGTAGTGGTCGCAGTCTTCTTTTTCTTCTTTTTTGCCGGCGTGTTATCTCCGCCCAGCCCCAGTGGAGCCGACTGCGTTTCCTGATCGGCGACTTCGCCAGCATTTGGCGGCGCGGGAGCCATATCGTCGGTCTTCGATCCGGACTTCTGCTTCTGCTTCTTGGCGTGCTCAACGCGGGCCTGATCGCTGAAGCGGCTCTTCACCGTCGGGCGCGTGGGCTCAAGCGGATTGGCAGGCTGCTCGGAGTTGTCGGCAGTCTGCGGCAGCGCACCGGCATTCTCGGTGGTCGCGCTATTAGCTGCTGTCGGCAGCGTCTCGCGCGGAGCCTGGCCGTAGCGGATCTTTTCCTTCTTGCCCGGCTTCTGGCTTGAAGCTTCTTCCTTCTTGTTGTCCTTGGAGTTTTTGACGCTCGTTGCAGCTTCCGGCGCAGGAGCCGCAGCCGCATCCGGCTGAGCACTCGCCTGCCCGCCCTTCTGCCTGAACGTGTGCGTGCTCTCGCGGAACCGCGTGCGCTCCACCTTTGCCTTCTTCTTCGGCGCAGGAGGTACGTAAGAGCTGAAAGTGATGCTGGGGTGCAGCTCGGCTGGGGTTGCGGCCGTATCTGTGTAGCCAGGCTTGATAAAGATCGCCGCCTCGTCGCGCATCTTGGTCAGGTAAGCGTGGATCGCCGGTTCCATCCGATCCATGTAGAGCGCTTCTTCAACCTGCTCTTCCACGTTCTTGTATGGCGCGGGTCCGCCGGGCGTGTGCTGCACAACTTTCAGAATGATGTAGCCCTGCTTGGTCAGGATCGGCTCGGTATACTCGCCCGTCTTCAGCGGAAAGGTCTTGTCTTCGAGAACGGTCCCCAGCTGGCCCTGCTTGTACTGGCCAAGATCGCCGCCAGAGCTGGCCGTTGGCCCATCGCTGAAGCTGCGCGCCAACTGGCTGAAATCGCCGCCCGAGTGCAGCCGGGCCTCAATATCGTCGGCCTTGGTCTTGGCCGCCTGCACTTTGGCCGGATCGCTCGAGTCGGCCGAAATCAGAATCTCGCTCAAGTGCTCGCTCTCCGGCTGGGCGTAATCCTGCTTGTGCTGCTCGTAGTAACGCTGCGCCTCGCCGGGCGTGAAAGTGATGTGCGCTCCCACTTCCTGGCGCATTACGTTCTGGGTGATGATCTGGTTGCGGATGTTCTGCTTGAAATCCTCAAACGAAACTCCCTGCTGCTTGGCCGCCTGTTCCAGATCCTCGATGGTAGCCAGGTTGTACTGTTTGCGGATTTCGTCGAGCCGCTTCACCAGCTCGGTGTCGCCCGTAACGCCCAGTTCCTTGCCCTTCGATAGCCAAAGCTGCTGGTCGATCAGGTTGCGCAACAAGTCCTTGTGGCCCTCGGAGATCTGCTGCATCGTCTGGCCGCGCTGCCGCATGTCCTGGTCCAGATCGGCCAGCGCGCGGTCGTAGTCGCTCTGGGTAATGATCTGGTTGTTGATCCGGGCAACAATGTCTTCAACCACCGTGCCGCCATAGGGACTTGCCGGTGCGTTTTGCTGTACCTGGGCCGGGAGCCAACTCGTGAGCAGCACCGTGCCGAACACAAACGCCGCGGGAATGCGAAGGAATCTCAAGGTCATATTTTTTGCGCGATCAACTTTTAGACGAGCAGAAGGCAGGGATGAAAGCCCACCTGATGCATAGACGTCATTGTAAATGCCGGGGCAGCACAAACGCGATTGAATGCCCCTTTTCTGTGCCCGTTTGCCCTTTTGGCTACCCGAAACCCCTTCCGATGCGTCAAACCGGGCAGTGCTATACTTGTGCTGTCGACGGCCTTGCATGGTTTCCTGAGGTGGTCTTCCAAATTTCCGTTACCTTGCCGGCACCTCGGCAAGGTTAATTTTTTCTCTGGCCAGGCAATTATTCTGCCCCGGCCGGGACGGAAAGCCGGGCAAACCAGCGAGCCGGGCGCCCGAATGCGCCTGCCGTCCGGAGGTTAGATTTGCGTATGAGTTCCCGCGCGCGCCGCGCTCTCTTCACCGTCGTTCTCTTCTTTGCCGCGATGGCGGTTATAGGCACGCTTTTGCAGCGCCGCGTTGGCGCCCAGTCCGCTGAAGACGAGAGCCAGCTTCGCGACAGCCTGAAGGCCTTTACCAACGTCTACGCCCTGGTGGAGCAGAATTACGCCGAGCCCATTAGCGGAGACCGCGCCGACGACGTCATCTACGATGGCGCCATCCCCGGCATGCTCCAGACCCTCGATCCCCACTCGCACTTCTATGATCCCAAGGCCTATGCCAAGCTGCGTGAAGATCAGCGCGGCCGCTACTACGGCGTTGGCATGGTCATCCAGCAGCAGCGCGACGAGGCGCAGGGACACGACCGGGTCTACGTCATCACCCCTTACGAGGACACGCCTTCGTTCCGCGCCGGCATTCACCCCGGCGATATTATTGCCGCTGTTGACGGCAAGAGCACCGACGGCTGGTCAAGCGACCAGGTAGCCAAAGCGCTCAAGGGCCCCAAGGGAACCCACGTCCAGGTCACCACCATCCGTTTCGGCCAGCCCAAGCCGCTGGTCTTCGACCTCGTGCGCGACGA
>JBEKCW010000010.1:0-29572 GCA_050014675.1 Occallatibacter sp.
CGCACGCGTCACGGGGTTCATTTCAAAGCACTCCTTTCGTACCGCAGCACAACTGGTCCAAGAAGACCCGAAGTGACGAGCGGGAAATGGGGTCGGGTCCCCAGCGGGCTCTTCGGAAATTGGACTTGACTTACATAGTTAGTCAGGGAGTTAGCCACGGTAACTTCCAGAACATTATCGCCGGAATGTAATAGTGGCCGAATGTCGAGCGAAAAGGGCTGGACAATGAGATGTCCGGCATCGACGCCATTTACCTTGACGTCAGCCGCGCTTTTTACATCTCCCAAATCGAGAACCACTCGCCCGGCATTTTTGAGTTCCTCCTGCGCCACCGAAACATGAACGGTGTAAGTTGCGGCCCCTGAAAACGTGCGGAGTTCGGGCACACTGAGCCAGTCTTTCAGCTCCGCCATATCCATGTGCACATGAACGCCAACACCCTTCTCCGAATCGCCGACGGCCTCCACGCTCCACCCACCCGCGCCGATATTCTCACGTTTCAGCTCCGTCCATTGCGCTGGCGCAGGCAGAGGTGTGCTGCTCTCATTGTTGAACGCAATCAGCTCCGATCCGAATGCCGGCAACGCCAGGCTAAGGCTCACGTGCCCATTCTTTCGGCTGAACGTCGTCCTATGCACTTCGCCCGTCCATGGATCCCATAACTGCGGCACAGCACTCTCGTTGAATTCAACCACCGTGTTGGCACTGCTGGCGTTCGGATTGGTAAGCAGGTAGAACCTTGTTGTGCCGATCGTTTTCTTGAGAAAGGGAAGCACGTCGCCGGAATCAAATTTCACTTGCGGTGGAATCAGCGCAGCCAACCGTGAGGCGGCATCCTCAGCATTCGAAAGCGTCTTCGAGCCTGAAGCCTGGCTAATCACAGTAAGTCCCGCGCTAACTTGCTCGCGTTCTTGTTGGAGAGAAATAAAACTCGCGTTCGCCCCGGGCGTGCCGCCCACAAATACAATCGGCACCCGCGCATCGGCAAACGATGTCAGTTTCTTCACTAACTCGGCAGTTACATTCGTTTCATGGGGAATTACAAGGGCTCTGTAATTCCCTCCGCCTCCGGTCGAAAAGCTGCTATCCCTCGCTCCGCCGTCAAGAAGCGCATCTTCATTGACAAATCCAAAACTCAGTCCCGCTGAAGTGAGAGCTTTTTCAATTGCGGGAAATGGGTCCGGCACCGGCCCCGATGCCGGCGATGGCCCCGTGTCATCCTGGCTCAGGCTGCTGCGAAAGATTGCGACCTGAAGATCGCTGGCTCCGGTCTGGGCGATGTATTGGAGCCGCGTGATATAAGTGTTCACCTCGCCCATGAACGGCCAAAACGGATTGATCTCGTTCATTTGTGACGTGTATTTGCTGAATGGGTACCAGCCAATCCCCTTGGGCCCTGCGTCAAACTTGTATGGAAAGCCGTGATAGATGATCTCATTGATTCCCGAGATCAGCAGTTTGTCGGTGTTGGCTTTAAAGAACTCCGGCGTGCTGCCATAAGGATCGCCCTGGACAATAAAGCTCTCGCTGGAAACAATCTTTCGTCCATAGTCGTAGCCTGCCGACGAAGCCAGCTTCATAAAGTTCACTGTGTTTCCGCCAGCCAGTTCCTCGGTTTCCGGAATGCTTGCATCCCCGTAAAGTTTGAGCAGATCGCCGGGCGCGCCGTGCGCCTGCACGCGAGAGAGAAGTTTGTGCTGCCGTGCCCATTCGTCAAACGGGTGATAGAACCCCTCAAAAATGAGCTCGGAGACAGTCTTCCAATAATCCGCACGAATAGCGTCGCCGCCAGTCAAATTGAACATCGGTGGCCCGCTCGGCGGATAGCTGTTGTAACCTGGTTCGCGCAGAACGGCTAGGTATGGTGTCAGATCGTATCCGCGGCGCTTCTTGAACTGCTCAAGAAAATCATCCGTCCACCAAAGATACTCGTCCACTTCCAGGCTGTCGCAGAAAATGGCGCGGAGCGAAGTTCCCACGTCGGAGCCGGCAGCGGCAATCAAAGGATCACCAACGCGAGCCGCGTGCGCTTCGAATGCAGCCTTGTTCAAATGATCCAATACAAGCTGCGGCCCGGTGCCCGCGGCCCCGCCCACGGGTTCGCGCGTCGGGAATTGCCTGAAGACCAAAATATGCCACTTCCCTGCGGGAACGTCCCAATCCAGCGTGCCGTCGGGCTGCATGTTATCCGTGAGCACCACGGTTGAACTGCCGTCGAGCAATGTGGAGCCCTTCGCTGAAGAACTCTGCGATGAATCTTCACGCATGGCAACCACCGCCACAATTGTGCTTCGCGCCTCGAAGCGCTCCTCCCATCCTTTTGGCCACGCAGGCTCCGCTCCCACCATCTGGATCACTGAAGCGATAGGATCGGGATGAAACTCGGGGACGGTCAGCATCCCCGAATATTTCTTGGGACCGGTAACAATATTGTCCGCAAAGCGCAAGTCGATCGACGAAAGTTCGGGTGTGATCGCAAGCCCCCCGCCAAGGGGCCAACCCGTGCCGAACGTGTCGTCGATCCACATCCCATGAGCCTTCGCCGCGTCAGCTGCCACCCGCATATGTTTGAAAAAGGCTGGCGTGGCAAAGTCATTCACCCGCTCCATCTCTTCTTTCGATAGCAGGCCCGGCATAAAGACAAATATATTGAACGGCTGAATCTCGGCTCCGCCAAATCCGTGGCTGTCGAGAATGCCAATCTCTCTTCCGATTTCCTCGTCCGTAACATCGCCGCCGGGCCACCACCAGCGCACCATAGGCCGAAACTTCTTAGGCGGACTTTTAAATTCGCTTCTGACCGAACTCTCCGTCTGCGCATTCATTGAAGGGGACAGCCCCAGCATGATGACGGACATCAAAACGGCCGTGTCTATGCCGGCTCTTATCAGGGAATTTCGATCACGAAACATCTTCACACCTCAGTCATCGGCCTCAGTCATCGGATGGATACGCTGCCTCACATGCAAGCCAAACACAAGAACTAACTGGCTGTCGTCAGCCACCTGCAATAGAGCTTCGCTTTCATCTATCTCCGTCCTCTGCCGCAGGACCCGTCACATGACCGCGCCAACCTGCCAGGGCACGAATTCGTTGTCGCCGTAACCCAGTTCTTCGCTGCGGGTCGTCTGGCCTGAGGCTGTCGCGATCAACAGTGCAAAAATGCGTTTGCCCAGAGCCTCAATGGTTTCGTCACCGGTCACGATGGTGCCGCAATCCATGTCCATGTCCTCTTCCATGCGGCGATACATCTCTGAATTGCTTGCGAGCTTCAGTGAGGGCGCTGGTTTAAAGCCCGATACCGATCCGCGCCCGGTGGTGAATGCAATCAGGTTTGCTCCGCCAGCCACCTGGCCCGTCACGGCGACCGGGTCGTAGCCAGGCGTGTCCATGAACACCAGCCCATGTTCTGTGACCTTTTCGGCATATTCGTAAACAGCGTTCAGCCGCGATGTTCCGCCCTTGGCGACAGCTCCAAGCGATTTCTCCAGAATCGTGGTGAGGCCGCCCTGCTTGTTTCCATAGGAAGGGTTATTGTTCATCTCGGCATGATTGCGGCGCGTGTATTCGCGCCACCATTCAATGCATTCCAACAGCTTTTTGGCTACTGCAGGCGTTGCCGCGCGGCGCGTCAGCAAATGTTCGGCTCCATAAATCTCAGGCGTTTCCGACAGCACTACCGTGCCGCCATGCTGCACCAGAAGATCGGCGGCGAATCCAAGTCCAGGGTTGGCAGAGATACCGGAGTAGCCGTCCGATCCTCCGCATTCGAGCGCCAGCGTAAGATGCGAGGCAGGTTGCGGAATGCGCTTTGCCGTGCCGACGGCCGGCATCATTTCTTCAACTGCGCGTATGCCCGCCTCAATCGTGCGGCGTGTGCCACCGGTTGCCTGAATCGTCATCGTGCGCAGCCGATCGGACTCAGCCAACCCTTCGCGTTCCAAAAGAGCAGGAATTTGATTGGTCTCGCAGCCCAACCCGACCATCAGCACACCGCCAACATTCGGGTGAGTGGCATAGCCTGCGAGGGTCCTGGTCAAATAGCTATACCCTTCGGTGTTCGTGCTCAATGCGCAGCCGCCGCCGTGGGTCAGTGCAATCACGCCATCCACCCCCGGAAAGCGATCCATAATGCCGGGCGTTGAAAAGTGCTGAGCGATTGCCTTGCTCACCGTCGCCGAACAATTCACCGACGAAATCACAGCGATATAGTTCCGCGTCCCCACGCGCCCATTCGGGCGGGCATAGCCCATGAACGTGGCGCGCTCAGCTTCGGGCACCATCGTCGTCGCCACCGCGTCCACACCAATGGCATAGTCGCGCGTGAACTCCCCAACCGAGAGGTTATGCGTATGCACATGCTGCCCCGGTGAAATGTCCTCGGTGGCGAAGCCGATGGTCTGGCCGTACTTCGTCACCGGCTCTGCCTTGGCGATGGCGGCGACAGCGATCTTATGCCCCCGGGGAATCCTCTCCTGGGGACGAATGCCTTCAATCTCCGGCGTGAGAGCAGGGTCAATCGGCTCTCGCACCACGGCGACATTATCCGCCGGGTTCAGCCGGATCAGCAGCGAAACGGTTTTCAGTGAGTCTGTCATTCTGCTTCCTTCAGCGCGAACATGTTCGCCCGTTCGTGGTAAAGCTTGGTCATCACCTCGAAGGATGATTCAAGGTGTATCCGCATGGCTAACTCCGCTTGATCGGGCTTGCCCGATCGAACAGCGGCAACAATTTGAGCGTGCTGCCCGGTCACCATCGCAAGATGCCCCGGCACTGGCGCCGACAGCTGGCGCATCCGGTCCAGATGGACCTTCGCCATGGTGATGAATTTCCACATCCGGGGCATTCCGCTCATCCTCGCAATGGTCGAGTGCAGCATGTCGTCCTCGTCCAGATAGCGATCCAGTTGATTCGTCTCCACAAGCTTCTGCATCCGCATCAGAATCCCGTCCAGCCCGGCCCCCGCGGCGTAGGAGTAGCGCGATGAGGCCCGCCGCACGCTTTCAATCTCCAGTGCGCGCCGAATGATAAATCCCTCTTCCGCGACCTCGAAAGAGATGCGGCTGACGTAGGTTCCGGAATGCGGAATGACGTTCACCAACCCTTCTTCCGCGAGGCGCTGAATCGCCTCTCGAACCGGAGTACGAGAGACCGAAAGCTCGGGGCAGATGCTCTTTTCAATAATCGGCGCGCCGGGCTGCATCTCCAGCATGATAATGGAGCGTCGTATCAACTCATATACCTGATCGGCCTTCTGTCGCGGACGATTGCTCATTTCTTGCTTCTTTCTTCCACTTTTTTCCCAATGATTTGACAGCTCATATATCAGATGACATAACAAATATATAATGGCAGCTGCCAATCTGCCGCCACTCCGTTGGCCGTAAGCCAATCGGGCGGCCATTCAATGGCAAGCCTGCTTCAGATTCCGGGAGAACCCTTTGAGCACCATCAATTACCTCACGCGCATTGAGTTCGGCGAGGGCCAGGTTGCCCGCCTGCCAGAGTTTCTCGCGGCGCTCGGCGTCAAACGTCCGCTGATCGCAACCGATAAAGGGCTGGTGGCCTCCGGTCTCGTTCGCAAGGTGTGCAACCTGGTTGGCCATGGGGCAGTGGTTTTCGACGGAACGCCCGCCAACCCCACTGAAGAGGCGGTCAATATCGCCTATGCTTTGTACAAAGCAAGCGGGTGCGACGGAATTGTCGGCCTCGGCGGTGGATCGTCTATCGACCTGGCCAAGGCCGTGCGGCTTCTCACCGGTCATCCGGGGCCGTTGGAGCAATATACCGCGATTGCCGGCGGCATTGCCCGGATACACCGGAATATCTGCCCTCTTATCGCTGTGCCCACAACGTCGGGTACTGGGTCCGAGGTCGGGCGCGCAGCCATCATCATCACAGCAGACGGCCGCAAACTCGGTATTCTGTCTGGCTTCATGTTGCCCACCATCGCCCTTTGCGACCCCGAGCTCACGTATGGGCTGCCTTCGCGACTCACTGCGGCAACCGGGATGGATGCCATCTCGCATTGCCTTGAAACTTTTATGGCGCCGGCTTTCAATCCGCCGGCTGAAGCAATCGCTCTTCACGGGCTGGATTCCGGACTGGCCTCGATTGAGGTGGCAGTCGCAGATGGCGGCAACGTCCTCGCGCGGCGCAACATGATGATTTGCGCCCTCGAGGGTGCAATGGCCTTTCAAAAGGGCCTCGGTGCGGTTCATTCACTTACCCATCCCCTCGGTGCGATCCGCGAGTTGAACCTGCATCATGGCACGCTGAACGCCGTGTTGATGCCGGCTGTGCTGCGCTTCAATCGCGAGGCGATCGGGGAAAAATGGGATATCCTTGCCCGACGCATGGGTGGAGTTCCCGATCAAATAATCGAGGCGCTCAATAAGCGCATCGGAATTCCGTCGGGCCTGCGCGAGTTGGGCGTGACCGAGCCGATGATGGAGGCAAATTCGCACGCGGCGTTGCTTGACCATTGCCATGCAACCAATCCGCGGCGAGCCACGCAGGCAGAATATCTTGAGATTATGCACGCCGCCGCCTGAAGCAGAGTGAGCAGACGGTCCGTCTCAGATCAGACAGAAGCAATACTCGTGAGTGCAGTGGAAGAAAATGAAATGAGCTTATCCGTCAGTTCGCGCCGCAACGTCGCCTCAACAGGCCTCGAGGTCACAGCCCTGGGGATTGGTACCTGCCCCCTTGGTGGCCTTTATTGCGATGTTCCCACCACCCAGGCCCTCGAGGTTCTTACCACGGCATGGGACCTGGGCATCCGCTATTTCGACACCGCACCTTTCTATGGAAATGGCCGGGCCGAACACCTGATCGGCCAAATCCTGCGCGAGCAAGATGGAAGTCATATTCTTTCCACCAAGGTTGGCCGACTCATGACCACCGAGCGCGCTGGCCGCAGGCTTCCTCCTGAATCCCCGAAAAGCCCGCTTGCTCCCGAATTGTGGAATAACCTGCCGTTCCGTGAGATCTTCGACTACAGCTACGACGGCGTCATGCGCAGCTTTGACGATAGTCAGCAGCGCCTCGGCATGCCGCGGATCGACATGCTCTATGTCCACGACATTGGCCGCGTCACCCACGCCGGCCTGCATGACCATCACTGGGGGGCGCTCACCCGCGGGGGTGGCTTCCGTGCCCTCCAGGAGTTGAAAGCCGCCGGCAACATTCGCGGTTTCGGTCTTGGCGTAAACGAGTGGGAAATTATTCGCGATTCGCTTGAGGAGACTGACCTCGACTGCTGCATGCTTGCCGGGCGCTATACTCTCCTCGACAGGGACGCGGAAACATTCCTGCCACTGGCACAACGCCGCAACGTGGCGCTGGCCATCGGCGGAGTCTATAATTCGGGCATTCTCGCAGCCCCGAAAAATGCCAGAAAGATATTCAACTACGCCGACGCTCCAGCTGAAATCGTCAAGAAAGTTGAGGCGCTGCGTGCCGTCTGCGACAACTATGATGTGCCGCTGGCTGCCGCGGCAATCCGTTTTCCCATGCGCCACCCGGCCGTCACCTGCGTGGTGATTGGCGCCAATACACCCGCGCAGCTGCGCCAGAACGTTGATTGGTTCAATACGGAGCTGCCTGAAGCCATCTGGGCTGACATCGATGAAGCGCTCAATAAAAGCGCAAACTGAAGTTCGGAGAACAAAATGCTGAAATCCATTAATCCGCTGCTGACTGGTGAACTCCTCGCGATTTTGTCTGACATGGGGCATGGCGATGAGATAGTCATCTCGGACGCAAATTTTCCTGCCGCGACCATAGCCCGGCGCTTGGCCCGGTTGCCCGGTATCAGTGCAACCGACGCGCTCGCGGCGGTGCTGTCCGTGTTTCCGCTCGATGATTTCGTGGATCGTCCCGCCGCCGCGATGGACGCTCCCGGCCAGCGCCCGGCCATCTATCCGGAATACGAAGCGGCTCTCAAGAAATCTGAAGGCCGGGTCATTGTCCTCGAACCTGTGGAGCGTTTTGCGTTCTACGATCGAGCCAAGGCAGCCTATGCCGTCATCGCCACCGGAGAGCTTCGGCTCTACGCCAACATCATCCTGAAAAAAGGCGTGTTCCGAACCTGAGGGCGCGAAAAGGGAATCGCAACGCTCGACGTGCCCCAGCATTTTTACCGGCTGGAATCGCGACGACATCGACACAGCGCAACCAGCACCTGATCGCATGACTCTCAATTCGAACGCACCAGATCTTCCTGTCATAACTCGCACCTGAGACGGAGAAACCAATCGATGATCCGGGTTCCTGGGTCGCAAAACGGCATCATCAAAGCATGGCGCGACATCACGCGGCGATACTTTCTCCGTTCGGGATTTGCTGTTGGCGTCGGGTTGGGTGCGATTCCGAAGTTGGCGCTCGGTAACGAACCCCCGTCATCTGACGGCGGTCTTCTGGTGCAGAAGAGCTCCTCGGAGAAGAACATGCTGAAATCCATTAGTCCGCTGCTGACGGGTGATCTCCTCGCGATCTTGTCTGATATGGGGCACGGCGATGAGATCGTCATCTCGGACGCAAATTTCCCCGCGGCAACCATAGCGGGGCGCCTCATCCGGCTGCCCGGTATCAGTGCAACCGACGCGCTCGCCGCGGTGCTGTCCGTGTTTCCGCTCGATGATTTTGTCGATCATCCCGCCGCCGCGATGGACGCTCCCGGCCAGCGCCCCGCCATCTATCCGGAATACGAAGCAGCTCTCAAGAAATCTGAAGGCCGCACCATTGTCCTCGAACCTGTAGAACGTTTCGCCTTCTACGATCGAGCCAAGGCTGCCTATGCCGTCATCGCCACCGGAGAACTGCGGCTCTACGCCAACATCATCCTGAGAAAAGGCGTCCTGCGCGCCTGACCGTACGAAAAGAGGAACCGCGATGCTCGACGCGCATCAGCATTTCTGGAAAGTCGATCGAGGCGATTACGGCTGGATGACGCCCGATCTCAAGCCTTTGTATCGGGACTTCGGGCCTGCCGATCTATCGCCGCTGATCGAGAAGGCTGGCGTCACCCGGACGGTGCTCATTCAGGCGGCCGAGACTGAGGCCGAAACCAATTTCCTTTTGGACATTGCGTCGCGGACGGATTTTGTGGCCGGAGTCGTCGGTTGGGTCGACATGCTCGCGGACGATTTCCCCGCACGCCTGGCCCATTATGCAGCGCAGCCGAAGTGGGTAGGCATAAGGCCCATGTTGCAGGAGCACGACCCGAGCCTGATCGACGATCCGCGCTTTCATCCCGCGCTGGCAGAGATCGCTCGCCGCGGCATTCCCTTCGACATTCTCACGTTCCCTCGACATCTCAGTGCAATCATCCAGGCGATCCAGGCCACACCGGGATTGCATGCGATCCTCGATCATATTTCGAAACCGGATATGACCCGTTCCATCGATGAAAAATGGTGCGGCGAAATCAAGGCTCTGGCAGCCCTGCCGGGAGTGCATTGCAAAATCTCTGGTCTTGTTACCGAAGCAGGCGCCGGCTGGAGCATCGACCGCATCCGGCCATTCGTCGAGTTTGTCGCGCATGCCTTTGGTCCTGACCGCCTGGTCTTCGGTTCCGATTGGCCGGTCTGTACGCTGGCGGCGTCGTACGCGCAGGTGCTGGAGCTCGCACAAAGTATCCTGGGAAACCTTTATGGGCCGGAGCAGATGCACGCGATCTTTGAGTCGAACGGTCAACGCTTTTACCGGCTGAAGCCGCGATGACATTCGCAGGCGCCCGAAAATCGTAGCGCCGCTCTCCAGACCGGCTGTACGGCGGGTCTCCTGACCCGCCGACGTGACCGCCAAGTCTCCAGTTCTCGTATTTCGCACCGGCTGTGAGAAATGCGGGCTAAATGCAGAGTGCTATCATGACCAAGGAGTCGCCGGCCCAAGAACCATAGGGGGTTGGAGAATGTCAGGCACTTGATGCCAAAAATCGAAGAGCAGAACTCCCACTCTGGAAATGGCAAAATTTGCTGATTGACACCGGCCAATGCAGTCCCCTCTCATTGGCTGTGAAGGGCACATTGGAATGAGTTACGTTCTTCTGCTTCTGGCTATCCTTGGTACCATTAGTTCGCTTGTGTACCTGGGCATGGTGATTGTCGCATCCGTGAGACATGTCAGAGAACCGCGTTCGCAGAGGTTGGGAACATATACGCCAATCAGTCTGCTGAAGCCCGTACACGGGGATGAACCGCAGTTATACGAAAATCTTCTCAGCCATTTCCGCCAGTCGTATCCAGCCGATTATGAGGTCATATTCTGCGCTCGCCACTTGAGCGATCCAGCGTTTAAGACGGTAGATCGGCTCGCAAAGGAATTTCCTGATCGCACCGTCAAAAAGATCGCTTGTGGCGAGCCGCTTTGGGTTAACCCACGAACGTTCTCTGTCGATCGGATGATTGATGTTGCCAGCTATGAATCTCTTTTGATCACGGATAGCGACGTTCGAGTCGACAATGACTTCCTTGAAAATATAACTCCTGAACTTAATCAGGAGGGTGTCGGTCTTGTTACCTGTCTTTACAGAGGTGTTCCATCTGGAGGACCGTGGTCTTTCCTTGAAGCTATTGGAATGTCGGTTGAAATGAGCTCCGGTGTTCTCGTTGCAAATATGCTTGAGGGGATGAAGTTCGCACTGGGCCCGTGTATGGCCCTGCATAAGAGTTGCATTTCCAAAATTGGCGGGCTTCAGGATATTGCATCCTACTATGCAGATGATTTTGTTCTTGGAAACCGTGTTTCCAATGCAGGCTTCAAGGTGGTCCTTTCAAAAAACGTCATCAATCACGTCGTTACAAATACCAACTTCAAGCGATCGCTTCAGCATCAACTCGGCTGGATGCGAAGCACCCGCTTCTCCCGTCCAATGGGACATTTTGGAACCTCGCTCACTTTTGCCATGCCGTTCGCAATACTGGGATTCTGCGTTGAGGCATTCAGGAACAACTTGTATGGCGCCTTAGCCTTTTTGTCGCTTGGCCTCTTGAACAGAATCATTCAATCCATCGTAGTAGGCTGGATGGTCGTGCGCGACAAAAAGTCCCTTTTATTTGCATGGCTGTATCCCATACGCGACCTTATGGGATTCCTTTTCTGGGCAGCGAGTTACTGTAGCTCAAAGGTTGGTTACAGGGGCGAAACATACATCCTGTATGACGAAGGCAAAATAAAGAAATATGTCGGCTAGCGCCGTCTCCGCCGATTGGTGGATGCGCTGCCAGCCCGCCGCGCGTTAGCATGCTTCAAAGTGCAACCGGCGGCACAAACATTCCCCGCTCTTAACCTGTGCCGGTTGACCTTCATTCACAGGAGGAGATCCCCATGCCACATATTCCGCTGGACCCCGAACTGCCCGGAATCAGAGCCGCCATGGCCTTCAGGCCTGAGACTGCGCGGCCCCTCAACGCGCTCGTCGAAGTGTTGTTGCAGGGCCCCAGCACGCTGACGCGCGGCGAACGCGAGTTGATTGCTACCTACGTTTCGAGCCGCAACTGCACGCAGTTTTGTCATAACATCCACGGCGCCATAGCTGCCGCGCACCTGGGCGGCAACGAAGATCTGGTCCGGCAGGTTAAAACCGACTTTATGAAAGCGGAGATCAGCTCAAAGCTCAAGGCCCTGCTTCACATCGCGGGCAAGGTCCAGCAGGACGGCAAGCTGGTAACGCCGGCCGACGTTGAAGCCGCACGCCGCGAAGGCGCGACCGATATCGAGATTCACGACTCGGTGCTGATTGCCGCCGCCTTTTGCATGTACAACCGCTATGTAGACGGCCTCGGCACCAATCAACCTGCCGACCCTGCCTTCTACCGCGAGCGCGGCAAGCGCGTAGCCCGCGAAGGCTACGTGTCTGTAAGCGAAGAGTACCTGGCGCCACACTCGAGTGCAGCAGCGCAGTAATTCGCTGCCGCCCCTCCCCGACAAAATGCCCGATTCACTCATTCACTGTCCACTGACCACTGTATTTCAGGAGTCACCTAATGCCACACATCGAACTTCCCGCCGGCTTCCCCGGCATCAGCGCTGGATTCCAATTCCGCCTCGAAACTGCAAAACCAATGCGCGAACTGGCCCACATACTATTGCACCTGCCCAATTCACTCACGCCCGGCGAACGCGAGCTGATCGCATCCCATGTCTCCTCGCGCAACAACTGCCACTTTTGTTACTCCAGCCACTCCGCTGCAGCTGCGTGCCATCTTGGCGACGTTTCATTAGTTGCAAAAGTGAAGGCAGATTTCACGACAGCACCGATCTCAGAAAAGCTGAAGGCGCTGCTCGCCATCGCCGGTAAGGTACAGCAGGACGGCAAGCTGGTAACACCCGCCGACGTTGAAGCCGCCCGCCGGGAAGGCGCAACCGACATGGAGATCCACGACACGGTGCTGATTGCCGCCGCCTTCAGCATGTTTAACCGCTATGTTGACGGTTTAGGTACCTGGCAGCCCGACAACCCCGAAATGTACGCGCAAATGGGGCAGCACCTGGCAAAAGAAGGTTACACGCAACCCTCGATGCGTCAACCAGTTAGCGCGGACGCATGAGACCGGCGCCCCCCAAACAAAACCGGCAGCTCCCCATCGGCCCGGTCTCCATCGAAAGGTTGAGATCGGGTTCCCTCTTTTAACCGACTCAAAACGTGTTGATCCTCAAGTAAACTTGAACTCGTTTCCGAGATAACCCCAGTCTCGTTCCCTTGTTGAGGTCAAAAGAAATGGCTGCATCCGTTCCCAATGTTCACGGTCATATTCTGCCCACGTCCTCGCACCTGACGCTTTCTGAGAAACTAAACAGCCAGTGGCATGAGAAGGCCCTGTGGGTATTTATGGCAATTGTGCTTGCTCACTGGGGCGAGCACCTGGCTCAGGCCTACCAGATCTGGGTGATGGGCTGGCCTCGTCCCAAGGCAAACGGCATTCTGGGTCTCTGGTATCCGTGGCTTATCAAGTCCGAAGCACTGCACTATGGATACGCGGTGGTCATGCTCATCGGCCTTTGGGTCCTGCGCAAGGGATTCGTTGGCCGCAGCCGCACCTGGTGGAACATCTCATTAGGCATCCAGATCTGGCATCACTTTGAGCACTTCCTGCTCATCACCCAGGCCACTCTCCATCACAATCTGATGGGCAAGCCCGTACCTTTCAGCGTGCTTCAGTTCTTTTTCCCGCGCGTTGAGCTTCACCTGTTCTATAACTCAATTGTGTTCGTCCCCATGGTGATCGCCATGTACTACCACATGTTTCCTCCTGAGGGCGAGGCGCCGGCTGCCTGCAGTTGTTCATGGTACAAAGATGAAGCAAACCAGGAAGCCGATTGCAGCGCATAGTGCATGCGGCAATAACCCGCATTCCGGGGCACAAGTGACGATTGAAGATGATTCGAGAGGTCGCCGGAAGGCGGCCTCTCAGCGTGTTTGGGCGTTGTTGCTGCTGGCATCGATGCCGGTTTGTGTAGCCGTTGGCTGTCGCACGCCGGCGAATGACGAAACCGGCATTTCGATTGTCGAATCCATCGCGCCGCAACCCGTACGCGCTCAAACCGAAACGGTTTCGTTTAGACTCACGAATGAGGCACACCAGCCCGTTGCCAGCGCGCGCGTGCAGGTGGAAGCCGACATGAACCACCCCGGAATGGCCCCTGTATTTGCTCAAGCTATTGAGACAGCGCCGGGCGACTATCGCGCCCCGCTCAACTTCACCATGGGCGGCGACTGGGTGGTGCTCTTCCACATTACCTTGAGCGATGGCCGCAAGGTTGAACGGCAAATGGATGTAAAGGGGGTCGAATCGAATTGACCAAGCCGGCACCCGCGCACTCCCCAGCCGCCGAGCAGGAGCAGCTTGCCGAGGAGCAAGAATTCCTTGAAGCCCAGCCATTCGACCTTCTCACCGTTCCAGTAATTGGTCCGCTGCTGCGCTGGCGTCACTCGCGAACGTTCCTGCAGATTCCGCTGCTCGCAGTCAGCATCGTCATGATCGTCGAAGGGCTGTTTGGCCCCACGCTTTCTCCCAAGAACCTGGCAACGGTACTCACCTGGGTCCACTTTCGCGGAGCGCTCGTCGTGGCCATTCTCTGCGCCGGCAATCTATTCTGCCTCTCCTGTCCGTTCATGCTGGCGCGCAATTTCATGCGCAGGTTTGTTCATCCGCGCCTTACCTGGCCGCGCCTTCTACGCAACAAGTGGATTCCGATTCTGCTCTTCGTCGCGCTGCTCTTCAGTTACGAGCTGTTCGGCCTGTGGGCTTCTCCGTGGCTTACCGCCTGGGTCATCCTGGGCTATTTCGCCGCAATCCTTATTGTCGACGGCCTCTTCACCCACGCCACATTTTGCAAATACGTCTGCCCCATCGGGCAATTCAATTTCATCGCGTCCACCGCATCGCCGCTTGAAGTTGCAGTCCGCGATCACGAAGTTTGCGACGGCTGCCAGACAAGAGACTGCATTCGCGGCAGCCGCGAGCCATCGGCACCGCTCGTCGTCATGCAGCGCGGCTGCGAACTCGCGCTCTTTCAGCCCGCCAAGGTGGGCAACATGGACTGCACCTTTTGCCTCGACTGCGTCCACGCCTGCCCGCACGATAACGTTGGAATCCTGAGCCGCCTGCCGGGCGTCGAACTGATGAGCGATCCGCAGCGCTCCGGCATCGGCCGCTTCTCGCGCCGCAACGATATCGCGGCGCTGGCCGTCGTGTTTTGCTTTGGCGCGCTCATGAACGCTTTCGGCATGGTCAGCCCTGTTTATACCGTCGAAAGCTGGCTCAAACGCACGCTGCATTTCCAGAATCAGGCCGCGGTGCTCGGCATCCTGTTTACCGCCGTAATCGTAGTTGAGCCAGCCCTGCTGCTCGGCCTGGCCGCGTGGATCACCCGCGCATGGGCCGGCGTGAAAAGCAGCTGGCTTGCCATTGCGGTTCGCTACTCCTATGCGCTATCCCCGCTCGGCTTCGGAATGTGGCTCGCGCACTACGGCTATCACTTCTTCACCGGTCTCTACACCATCGTGCCGGTAACCCAAAATGCCTTCGCCGAAATTGGCTGGCCCATCCTCGGCGATCCGCAATGGACGTGGGTTGGCCTGCCAAAAACAGTGGTCGAGCCACTCGAATTCGGATTCCTGTTGCTCGGTCTCGCCGGCTCATTGCTGGTTGCCTGGCGGCTCGCTCAGGACGACTCTCAAAAACACCCGGTGCGCGCCTTTGTTCCCTGGGGAGTGCTGTGCGTAATCCTGTTCCTCTGCTGCGTGTGGCTGATGACCCAGCCCATGGACATGCGCGCCACCATGTTGGCCGGATAATGATGATGCGTTCATATTCAAAACTCGCAATCGCGTTCTTTGCGCTCTGCATCTGCGTGCCCGCGCAGGCCCATATCGGCCCTCCATATCCCATCATGCAGAACCGCAAAGTTGGCCCATTCAACGTTGAAGTCTGGAGCAATCCAGACGTTGGCACCGGCAGCTTCTACGTGATCGTCGACCCGCCCAAAGGCAGTGGGCTTACCGTTCCCGCCGACATGAAGGTCCAGGTAGCCGTGCAACCCGTCAGCAAGCGTTTGCCGGTGGCCGTCTACACCGCATGGCGCGAGAAACTCCTCGATCATGTCGAGTTCAAGGCGCTCGCGCCCTTCGACAAAGAAGAAATGTGGCACATCCACATCGCGTTCTCAAGCGCAACGGCAAATGGCGTAGCCGACACCGATGTTCCCGTTACTCCCGCGCTCCTGGGCCGCTGGGATTTGTTGCTCTTCCTGCTGCCGTTCTTAGGCATTGGAGTGTTGTGGTTCAAGGCAGCGAGCGTAAAACGGGCTCGGGGGCAGCGCAGGCGCAGACCGCAGCCCGGCGTGGCGCAATCGGTTCAGCCCTCAAGTCAGGTAACACAGACCCCACCTGAATGATTAGAATCTTTCTCAGCAAGTACGAAATGAAATCCAATCTTCCCCACCTCTCGTGCCGGCTCGCAGTGGCAGGTTTTGCGGCTGCTCTCGCCCTGGCCACCGGTTGTCACCGTGGACTGCCCTCGCCGTCATCGGCGGCCTATCACGAGTTCATCTCTTCGTTTTATGTTGGCCTGGCTGCGCTCGAAGTGGGCGACGATGTGCGAGCCGAAAGCTCCCTGGCTCACGCTGCGCAACTTGCCCCCGGCGAGCCCGCTGCCTGGGCCGACTGGGGAATTCTTGCGCTGCGCCAGCGCAACTTCGATCTCGCCGCCGAACGCTTTGAACGCGCGCGAAAACTGGCGCCCAAAGACGACCACATTTATTACCTGCTCGGAATACTCGGCAGCAATCGCGGCGACCCGGCCAGCGCAATCGCGAATCTGCGCCAAGCCGTGAAGCTCAACCCGGCAAATCTCGAGGCGGAGTACCAGCTTGCATTGGAGGTCGAGCGCCAGGGCGGGCAGGGAAGTGAAGATGAATTTCAGCAAATCATCTCTCAAATCCTCAATGCTCAGCCAAACAACCTGCCCGCGTTGCTTGAGTTGAGCCGCATTGCCGCCAAGCGGGGCGATGCTGCAACGCTTCGCACCGCGGTCGATCGCATTGCAACGCAATCTGCCCCGTGGCCTCAGGATGCACGCGACCAGCTCGCACAATTGCAGACCGTGGCAAGCTCGGGACCCGCTGCCGCCGCGGCTATTCGCAGTGTGTTTCTGCGCAATGTGCTCATGCAGCTTCCAGCATTTCGCCAGCAGCTAGCTCAAATCAAACCTGCGCCCGGCGATGAAGTCCAGCCCTTTACGCACCTGCTCCGTCTCGAGTCGCCGCCAGGCCGGCCGGCGCCGCCAGACACTGCGCTGCACTTCGAAAATCAGCCACTCGCGAATCCTTCCAATGAAAAGTGGGATTGGATCGGCGCTATCTCGCTCAACGGCGAAGGCGCGCCCGCGGTCGTAATGGCAAACTCGCGCAATGTGCGACTCTCAACCGGCGCATCTTTCGCCTTTCCGGGGGGAACGAGCAACGCGTCTCCATCGCCCGAGTCAGTTCTCCCCATCGATTTCAACTACGACTTTAAGACCGACATCGTGCTTGCAGGCGCTGGCGGCGTGCGCTTCATGCGCCAGGACGATCCGGCAAAGTTCACCGACGCAACTGCGCAAACCAAATTGCCCAGGGAGATTCTCGCTGCGTCCTACACAGGTGCGTGGGCCGTGGACATTGAAGCCGATGGCGATCTCGACATCGTGATGGGCACGCCAAGCGGCCTGCCAACGGTCTTGCGCAACAATGGCGACGGCACGTTCAAAGCGATTCATCCCTTCGCGTCGATTTTAGGAATCCGCCAGTTTGTCTGGGCAGATCTGAACGGAGACGGCAATCCCGACGCTTCGCTCATTGACGGCGCTGGCCATTTGCACGTCTTCATCAATCAGCGTCTCGGCAACTTTGCAGAATCATCGCTGCCAGACGGCTTTAGCAGCATTAAATCCATCGTTGCAGCCGACGCCAATCACGATGGCGTTCTCGATTTGCTGGCCGTTCAGTCAACCGGCGCGATCATGCGATTGTCGAATATCAATGGCGCGTGGGACACGGGCGAAATAACACAAGTGCCCGACGTCGCGCGCGCATTGGCCGGCGATGTGCGCCTCCGTGCCGCCGACCTGGACAACAACGGCGCCTTCGATCTGCTGCTGGCAAATGTTGACGCTCAACACAACAGCCCCGGCGCAACAATCTGGCTCGCCGACGACAACGAACACTTTACGCTTCTCGCATCTCCGCAGGGTCCCGCGCGCGTGTTTGATGCGGCGTCCGTGAGCTCCGAGGCCCGGCTCGATCTGCTCGGACTTACAGCCGACGGGCAACCGATGGATTCCGTGAATAGCACTACGAAGAACTACCACTGGCAGGTAATTCGCCCGCGCGCCCACCAGGCCACCGGCGACCAGCGCATCAATTCCTTCGGTATCGGCGGCCAGATTGAAATCCGTTCGGGCCTCCTCGTGCAGTTGCAACCCATCGACAGCCCGCAGCTTCACTTCGGTCTCGGCAACGCAACCGGTGCGGAGGTGGCTCGCCTGGTGTGGCCCAACGGCACAGTCCGCGCCGAGTTCGCGCTCAAGGCCGATCAGGAAGTCCTCACCGAGCAGCGCCTCAAAGGCTCATGCCCATTCCTCTTCGCGTGGAACGGCGCGTCGATGCAGTTTGTCAAAGACACCGTGCCGTGGGGCGCCGCGCTGGGCCTGCGCATTGACTCCCTTGGTCCCGCGCGCATTGCGGCTACCGAGGAGTGGTACAAAATTCCCGGCAGCGAGCTCGCGCCGCGCAATGGCTCGCTCGATCTGAACATCACCGGCGAATTGTGGGAGGCCTATTACTACGACTATCTCGCACTGATGGCCGTCGACCATCCTGCCGGCACCGAGGTATTTACCGACGAGCGTTTCGTGGTGCCCCCAGTCAAGCTGGCAATCACCACAGTCTCTGAGCCGCATCCGATTGCGCACGCAACCGACGACCTCGGCAACGACGTGACTGAAACTCTGCGCAACCTTGACGGAAACTATCTCGACACCTTCGGCCGCGGCCAGTACCAGGGTGTTACGCGCGACCACTATGTTGAAATCGATCTCGGCAATGATCTTCCCGCGAGCGGCCCGTTGTGGCTCGTCGCGCGCGGCTGGCTGCATCCTTCCGACTCATCCGTCAACGTCGCCATGTCGCAAGGCGACCGCGTTCATCCCAAGCCGCTCAGTCTTGAGATTCCCGACGGACACGGCGGCTGGAAAGTCGCGCGCGCCAATCTTGGCTTCCCCGCCGGCCGCAACAAGACCTGCCTTATCGATCTCACCGGCCTCTTTCACCCGGGAGTTCCGCACAAACTTCGCCTGCGTACAAATCTTGAAATCTTCTGGGACCAGATCGAGTGGGCGAAGGGTTTCCCCGATGCCGCAACCCGGATCACGCATCTCGATCCGCAGTCAGCCGACCTGCACTATCGCGGTTTTTCCGTTATCCACCAGGCAAATCCCTCGTCGCCTGAAATTCCCGATTACAACCAGCTCGCCGCCACCACGCAAATCTGGCGCGACCTTGAAGGCTTTTACACGCGCTACGGCGATGTGCGCGAACTGCTCAAGGCGACCGATGACCGCTACGTGATTATGAATGCGGGTGACGAGATCGCGCTGCGCTTTGCCGCTCCGCCGCCGCCGCCCGCTGGCTGGGTGCGCGATTACGTGATTGCCGGCGATGGCTGGGTCAAAGACGGGGACTATAACTCAACTTACTCGCGCACGGTGCAGCCGCTGCCATACCACGCGTGCACAGAGTATGACACGCCGCCAGGCACGCTCGAAGACGAGTGGGTTTATCGCCATCATCCTGAGGATTGGCAAAAATATCAAACTCGCTATGTGTCCGCGGATATCTTTCGCAATGCATTGCGCGACGGAGCAATGCAATGAAGAAAGCTTCAATCGCACGAATCCTCGTCGTCCTGTTTTTCGCAGCACTGCTCGCGGTGCCGTGGTTGATGCGCCATTTCTCCGCACCCACAAAGACCGGCGCCGCTCTCGGCACGCAAACCAGCCTCGCTCGCTACGGCTTCTCGCTTCAGCAGGTGGCTCACACTTCCGGCGTCGACTTTGTTCATCAGGCCCCCACGCTCGACACCAAGCTCGACGGCATCATGCCTGAGGTCTCGTCAATGGGCGCATCGGTCTCCATCGTCGATTACAACCGCGACGGCTGGCCCGACATTTACGTAACCAACAGCGCCATCGGCAGCAAGAACCATCTCTACCGTAACAATCACGACGGCACATTTACCGATGTCGCCGATCAGCTCGGCATCGCCGATGTAAACCAGCCCGGCACCGGCGTCTCCATGGGCGCAGTGTGGGGCGACTACGACAACGATGGGTTTGACGATCTCTTCCTCATCAAGTGGGGCAAGCCGGAGCTGTTTCACAACGACCAGGGCAAGCACTTTACGCGCGTGACCGATCAAGCCGGATTGCCGCCATGGATCAACGCCAATACCGCCGTGTGGCTCGACTACGACCACGATGGCAAGCTCGATCTCTTCGTCGCCGGTTACTATCCTGAAGACGTGAACCTGTGGCAACTGCGCAACACGCGCATGATGCCCAACAGTTTTGAGTACGCGGTTAACGGCGGCCGCAAATACCTCTTCCACAATCTGGGCAACGGACACTTTGAAGAAGTGAGCGCCAAGGTCGGCATTAGCAGCCGCCGCTGGGCGCTGGCCTCTGCCGCAGCCGATCTCAGCGGCACCGGCTATCCCGATCTATTCGTCGCCAACGACTACGGCGTATCGGAGCTGTACGTCAACGACCACGGACACTTCCGTGAGGCAGGCAAAGAGACAGGCGTCGGCTTTGCGCCCAAGAGCGGCATGAATGTCTCTTTCGGCGATATCTTCGACCAGGGCAAATTCTCCATCTACGTCTCCAACATTTCTGAAGAGGGCGTCCTGATTCAGGGCAACAATCTATGGGTGCCCCAGCCAGGCCCGGCGCTCAAGTACGACAACATGGCGCGCGATCTCGGCGTCGAGTTGGGCGGCTGGAGCTTCGGCGCGCAGTTCGGCGACTTCAACAACGACGGCAATCTCGATCTCTATCTTGCCAACGGATACATCTCGCTCGACCGCCAGCGCAGTTACTGGTACGACTTTGCAAAGGTGGCCGGCGGCAACAGTTCCATTATTGGCGATGCCGCAAACTGGCCTGCGTTCAACGGCCGCAGCCTTTCGGGCTATCAGCAAAAACGCCTCTGGCTCAATGACGGTGAAGGCAAGTTTGAAGATGTTGCGCAGGCCGTGGGCGCAACCGACACGTACGACGGGCGCTCGGTGGCTCTTGCCGATCTTTGGAATACAGGCGCGCTCGATATCGTCGTGGCCAATCAGCGCGGGCCGCTGCTGATCTACAAAAACACCGCCGTACCAGACAATCGCTGGATCGAGTTTTCGCTCGAAGGCGCAAGCAGCAATCGCAGCGCCATCGGCGCAGAGGTCACGCTTTATTGGGACGGCAAAGAACAGCTGCAACAGGTCTCGGGTGGCAATGGATTCGCGTCGCAAAACGACCGGCGCGTGCACTTCGGCCTGGGCAAGAATCCCAAAATAGACAAAGCAGTGATTCGCTGGCCTTCGGGCGCAGTGCAAACGCTCGACAGCTTAACGCCTGATCGCCTCTACACTGTGAAGGAACCATCATGAGCCAGCCAACCGCGCAATCAAATCCGCCACAGCCGCAGGCCACGGCCAAGCCGCAGTTCCGCGGGTGGGTGCCGATATCGAGCCGTCTCAATCCTTATCTGCCGCCCATTTTCATCACGCTCATTCTTCTCATCGGCAACCTCTCTTTCGGCATTCTCGAAAGCTACACAAAGACGCTGCTGGCTATCGCCACCGCCATCATGTGTGAAATGGTGCTGGGCCGCATCTTTCTGCATAAGTGGCCGCACCCAGCCAGCGCTTACATTAGCGGCATCAGCGTCGGTATTCTTCTTCGCTCGCCTGCCTTCTGGCCTTACGCATTGTGCAGCGCTCTCTCCATCACTTCAAAATACGCGCTGCGCGTCCGCGGCCGTCACATCTGGAACCCATCCAACTTCGGCATCTGCGCCATGCTCATCCTCGCCTCGCAGGCCGTGGCCTCGCTCAGTATTCAGTGGGGCAACAATCTTGCTTCGCTCGTGGTTATTTGGGTTCTTGGCACGGTAATCGTTTTGCGCGCCAGGCGATTTCACATCACGCTCACTTATGTGCTCTGCTTTATTGCACTCTCATTCCTGCGCGCGCACATCACCGGCGACCCCTGGCAGGCCGAGATCTCGCCCATCACGGGCCCCATGTACCAACTCTTCATCTTCTTCATGATCACGGATCCCAAGACAACGGTGCGCTCACGTACGGGCCAGTGCATCGTCGCCGTCGCCATCGCGGTAGTTGAATTCTTTCTCCGGCTTAACAGCAGCATCTACGCTCCGCTCTACGCGCTCTTCTGGGTCGGCCCCGCAGCTCTGTTGATCGAGATGGCGATTGACTCGCGGCGTGCTCGCGGCGCCGCTACGATCCCCGAGCAAAAGGCGGCCCGTGCATAGGTCAACCAAGCGCGAGACTCCGCATCCTGTAGGTTGCAAACGCCGGGCAGCAGCGATCACTTTGCGCCTTGCCGTGTTCATCGCGCTCACCGTCGCCCTGCTCAGCGGTTGCAAGTCAAAACCCGCTCCGCCGCCCGAACAAAGCAGCATTACGCAGCCCGCTCCATCCGTCCCGTCTCCGGTCAAGACCGCACAACCAGCAGCGCCGCGTCCATCAGGCCCCATCACCTTTACCGATGTAACCGGTCAGGCAGGCATTCATTTCACGCATAACAGCGGCGCGTTCGGCGCTAAATATCTCCCTGAAACCATGGGCAGCGGCGTATGCATCATCGACTACGACAGCGACGGCTGGCCCGACATTTTCTTCGTCAACTCAATGGACTGGCCCGGTCACTCAAAAGCGAAGTCGTACCCCGCGCTCTATCACAATAATCGCGATGGCACTTTCACCGACGTCACGCGCCAGGCCGGGCTCGACATTGAGATGTATGGAATGGGCTGCGCAGTCGGCGACTTCGACAACGACGGCTACGACGACATCTATGTAACCGCCCTCGGTGGCAGCCATCTCTTCCGCAATCTGCACAACGGCAAATTTGCTGATGTAACCGCGAAGGCAGGCCTCGCCGATTCAGGCTTTCCCACCGGCGCAGTATGGTTCGACTACGACAACGACGGCAAGCTCGATCTGTTCGTCGCGCACTATGCCGATTGGTCGCAGAAGACCGATCAGTACTGTTCGCTCGATGGCAAGCATAAGTCGTATTGCACGCCCGAAGCCTACAAGGGACAAAGCTCGCGCCTGTTTCACAATCTCGGCAACGGAAAATTCGAAGACGTGACGAAGCGCGCCGGTCTCTACGATCCGAATGGAAAATCGCTCGGCGTGGCGCTGCTCGATTACGACAATGACGGTTGGCTGGACTTCTTCGTGTCGAACGACACGCAAGCAAACAAGCTCTACCACAACAATCGCAACGGCACATTTTCTGAGGCGGGCTTTTCCGCCGGCGTTGCGTTCAGCGATGCCGGCAAGGCGCGCGCCGGCATGGGCACCGATGCGGGAGACTACGACGGCTCGGGCCGCCAGAGCCTGGTCATCGGCAACTTTACCGACGAAAGCATCGCCCTCTACCACAACGACGGTTCGGGCCTATTCAGCGATCAATCGGCGGACTCGGGCATTACTCAGCCCTCGGCGCAGTCGCTCACGTTCGCCTGCTTCTTTTTTGACTACGATCTTGACGGCCATCTCGATATCTTCGCCGCCAACGGCCACGTTGCCGACGACATCGGCGTTGTGCGCCCAAATCTTCACTACGCTGAGCCGCCGCTGCTCTTTCATAACCAGGGCCAGGGCAAGTATCACGATGTCTCAGCCGATGTTGGCCCTGCGCTGCGCCGCCCCATGGTTGCGCGCGGCGCGGCTTACGCCGACTTTGACAACGACGGCGATCTCGATCTGATTGTGACTACAAACAACGGCGCAGCGCATCTATTCCGCAACGACAATGGCAATCGCAACGATATGCTGCGGCTCAACCTCATAGGCACAAAGTCGAACCGCGACGCCATCGGAGCTAAAGTCACGCTCACCGCGGCAGGCGGAATGCGTCAACTCGCGATGGTCAAGTCCGGCTCAAGCTATCTCTCGCAAAGCGAACTCCCGCTTACCTTCGGGCTTGGCAAACCCGGCAGCGTGAGCGAAGTCAATCTTGAAATAACGTGGCCCAGCGGTCGCATCGAGAAGCTCAGCAATCTAAAGCCAGATCAGTTTCTCGTCATCGAAGAGGGGAAGGGAATTGCTTCAGCGCAGCCGATCGCATTCACTCCGCAATCTAAACCGTAGCAGCGCGATCAGAAGTTGGCTCGCAGATAAAACCGCAACGCTTCAGCAGCGCCTGAATTTCATCGCGGCTGGCGTCGAGCTTGGCTGCGGCATCTAAAATGTCGTCGGCTTCAACCGGGTACCAGTTGCGCCGATCGGTCCTACCCAGGCCGGCAACGTTGATCGGCTCAATTGCCGCATAAATTCGCTCGATGAGCGCGTCAGCCTCGGCGTCAGTGAGATCACCCCTTGCGCGCGCGCATATCTGCTCGCAGGCCGGCCCGAACTCCGGATGCGTGCAGAGAAGAAACGACGGCGCAAGCCGAGGCTTCTCGAGCCTTCGCACCGACTCAGCGTAACTGGCCGCCGCGAAATAGAGCAACGTGAGCGCGACAAACACGTCGAACCGATTCATGTTTGCGTAGAGTGCTCCAATGAGCCGCGCCGAAGCCAGCAATTCAAGGTCGGTTTGCTGCGCGTAATCCCGAAGTCGCGGACCAAATTGTTCAGTGCCCCACGCGCTTTCGATAACCTCAGCAACACGCGCAACACCGAGCAGCGTTAATGGAAAACCCGTTGACAGCAGTGGGTCGACAAACCCCGCAGCCGAAGGAAGCAACGCCCAGCGCTCGCCGGCGATTGCACGGCTGCGGAAAGCAAGCCGTTGCATGTGCGTAAAAGGCCGCTCGGCGCGCGCGTTTGCAAACTGCGCTTTCAGCGCCGGAATGCGCTCGAGAAGCCGCCGCCACGCTGCTGCTCCATCCTGAAAACCGAGCCGCGCTGCAAACTCATCCGTTGCCGCGACGCCCGCGCTTGTCATCCCGTTGTTGAATCTGAGAACCCAGATCCATCCACCGTCGAAGACATGATGAACAGCGGCATCGTCGATCGGAAACGGCGGCTGGCCGTCGATGCGGCTGAACTCTGTATTCTCCAACCGGTCCACGCCGGAAAAATGGCTATACAAGCTCTGTGTCGCCGGATAATCAGGAAGTGAAGTCTCGCCGAGACTCAGTGCGCGATGAAGAAAACCGCGCGGGCCCGTAGCGTCAACCACAAACTGTGCGCGAAACTCCACACTGCCGCCGTCCCGCTTTCCGCGCAAGCAAACCCCGTCGCCTTCGTCCTCAAAGCTCTCGAGTGCAACGCGGTCAAAGTAGTCGACCCCGAGCTTCTCTGCCTCCTTTACCAGGAAATGATCGAAGTCGGCGCGGTACCAGTGCGTGTCAGAGATTTCGTTATGCGGGCTCGCGGCGACCAGGAGTTGATCCTTCCGCTCTCGGTCGAAAGAACGCTCGCCGCCCAATCCATGATGATGAAACGTGAACCCGCGTTTGAGCCCGCAGGCAATCTCTGGGTGCGCGCGCTGCCAACTTCCCCACTTGGCCAGCGGCTTAAGCGTGGGCAGATCGTAGCGAACGCACAGCTCTTCAAACAGTAAATTCGCCAGTGGCGTCGACGACTCGCCGATCACCACGCGCGGATGCGAGCCTTTCTCAATAAGAACGACAGAATGTCCGAGCCGGCGCGCGAGCATTGCCAGCAGCGAGCCCGCAAAGCCTGAGCCAAACACTGCAATGTCGTATCGCGCGTTCATGCCTCGTCCTTGCACATCTCGCAAACAACCGCCTCAAAAACCCTCTGCTCAAGATTCATGGCTCGCAACCGCGCAATACGTCGCTCGCGGCAAGCCTGGCACCCCGGCCACTTCTCCGCGTCCCAGACATCGGCAAACACACGGCCTCTATTGAGCAGAATGCCGCGCTCTAATGCCAATTCGAGCGTTTGGAGCGCCGGCGGCGAAAATTCCCCGGCGGCCGCGAGCTCTTCCATCGCGCCGTTTCCTCCCCGCGTCGGGATCAGCGTAGCGGCCGCCACTCCCGATTCAAACGCAAACTCGAGCGAGCGCACGGCCCACTCAACCGATTCTTCCTCGCGCATAAAAGGCGGCTTCACAAGAACAAAGGCACGCACATCGATTTCGTTTTCCCGCAAATATTGCGCCCGCTCCGCAAACAATTCGAGCGTCATGCGCTTGTTCAACCGCTGCAAAATCTCAGCGTTCGCAGTCTCCAGTCCCATCGCGACTTCGAGTTTTCCTGGAATCAAATCCCTGAACCGGACGCACGAATCGCCAACCAGCGCCGGATGGCACTCGACAATCACGCGCTCAAATCCATCGAGCCGTCGCGCAATTGCCTCGTAATCTCCAGGCGGAATGGCATGCGGATCAAAGAAGCTGCCGCTGTTATAAAGCTTCACTTGCCGCGCCTTGGGCAACCGCTCCAGCGCGTACTCAATCTGCTGCGGAATCGCTCCCGCCGGCACTGTCTCTGTAAGCGTATTGAGCCACAAGTCGCACATCACGCAGCGCCACGGGCACTCGCGATTGGTCAGCAATATGGTCGCCGTGGCCACAATTGCGCCCGCAGCCGTTCGTTCCTCCTCGACCAGGTACGCATAAGGAACGCGTGGATCGACACCATTCCGTGCGCCTCTGCGCGCCACAATCCACTCATCGCGTTCGCGAGCAGCGTCGGGATAGGCATTCAATAGCGGAAGCATCACTCGTAGAGCGAAAGAAACCGATTGCGGTACTCGGTTTCGCGATAGGGCAGCCGCTGCCGCAGCGCGTCCTCAGAAAGCGCGCCGTGCTGAAAGCGCCGCTTCGCGAAGACCGGCATCTTCATTCCCGTCACGGCTTCCACTCCGCGCGCAACCACTTCGCCCTTCAGCGCGTAGAGCCGCTCAACATCGTAGTCGGTCAGTTCAATGAACGGAATCGCGGAAGCAACCGCAATCACGCCCGGCGTAGTGTAGGGGCTGAACCCGCTGAAGCCGTAGCGGCGCGCGGTCGCGTATGTGCGCACATACGAGCGGCTCAGCCCTCCGCTATAAGTAAGCGAGTGCTTGATCTTTCCCACGCCCCAGCCCTCCTGGTACAGCATGGGATTGTTGATCACGCTGCGAATCGTGAGCTCGGGATTGGCCTCTATCGGATAGTCCTTCAGGTTTTCGTCGCCGCCGTCTCCGTCAATCAGGTAACGCCAGTCAGCGTAGCGCGCTCGAATTCCCTTAGCCAGTGCCAGCGCCATCGTGGCCGATTCAATATCGAGCGGCTTGTAGTCTTCAACTACTCTTATCGTCTCGCTCACATCGAGCGACGCGGCATCGCCTTCAATCGCTTCCAGAAACATCGAAAGCCCCAGCGGCTCCAGGAACGCACGCGCCTGGCCGAGGTCAGGCCCATCGCCGAGGTCGAGCACAAACGCCTTCAGCCTGCCCGGATGCATCCCCAGTTTGCGCATCACGTGATACGTCACAAGAAATACGCTGCCGCTATCGATGCCGCCTGAAAAACATACGCCGATCGGTTCGCTCTGCGGTATTGACTGGAGCCACTGCGCAATCTCATCGGCGAGCGCAGAAATGTATGCCTCGCCGATCGCGTCAAGATCTACAGGCAGCGAGCCGGTTGCAGGCGTAAAAAAACGCTGGTACACAGGGTCGGGATCGGGACAGCCCACCAGTTGCAACTCAACCACATAATGCGCAGGCACCATGCGCGTGTAGTTGGGCCTGAACTGCTCGTGCAGCCCCTCGCTCTTGAGCCAGTCGTAAATGCTGTCGATCCGATCTGAAACGATCAGCGCAGGGCCTTCCTTGCGTTTTGCCAGAAAGTAACGCAGCGGCCTGTCGAGCGAGCGCGCCATTCTCACTGTCTGGCCGCGCTTGGCTAGCAGCGCAAATGAGCCATGAATCCGGCTCACGCTCTCCGCCGGCCCATCGAGCACCAGCGCCCGCGCCGCTTCCACGGTCACGCCGTAAAGGTGATTCAGTTCGGGATCGGTAAGGTCGATGACTCGTTCAATCTGCTCGTACACATCGACAAGCATAGCACCGCCCTTCGGAGTCAAAGGCAATGAGTTTTAAGCTCTCAGTCCGGTTGCCGGCTTCATTCGCTCTGTGCCGGCGCAGTCAGGTACATTCTCTAAGAACCTTATCCATCGAAAGGTGGGCATGCACCTCAATTGATTGCTCGATGTGAGCCGCACTGCCATTCAGCAATCATCGATTGGCTGAGCGAGATAGCACACAATGTCTACATACGGTGCCGGTCGGCGAGCGCCTGAGACAACAGGACAATGGATCAATCCCCTGATCTGGCCGCAAACCAGCGGCTCACCAACGAGAGCTCCATCCACTATCCCGGCTGGGGAGTGGCGGCTGCCGCGTTCGTTGGCGTAATGACCAGCTTTGCTCCCATCATTCCCTATACGTTCAGCCTGTTCCTCAACCCGCTGCACCAATCGCTGGGTTGGAAGCGCGAATCGCTTGACGGGGCATTCGGCCTGGCGGCAATCACCGTCGCCTTTGTTTCACCCCTCATCGGCATCCTGCTTGACCGCTGTCCTCCGCGGCGCATCATTCTTCCTTCCATCCTGATTTTTGCGCTCGCGCTTGCATCGCTCAGCAGGCTTGGGCCCAGCATCGGCCGGTTCTATCTCACGTTTTTCATTATGGGATTGGTGGCCAACGGCGGCGCGCAATTCGCCTACACGCGCACCATGCTCACTTGGTTTCAAAAGCACCGCGGCTTCGCGCTTGCCCTCATCCTCACCGGCAGCGGAGTGGGCTCCATCCTGATTCCGCCGCTTACCCAATGGACCATCGGCAACTACGGCTGGCGAAACGCGTATCTGCTCTTGGGCGGAATTGCACTCGTCGGTTTCCCGCTAACCGCGCTTCTGGTTCGCAATCGGCCGGCTCCCATTCATCGTGGAAATGTTGCCACTCCGTCCGGCGCCACCGTGGGCGCTGCATTGTCGAGCGCCGCTTTCTGGATTCTCGCCGCCATCACCATCCTCTCGGCATTCAGTGAGAACGGACTCGTCACCAACCTCGCGGCCATTCTTACCCAGCACGGAATTCCCGACCAGAGCGCGGCGCTCGCACTCTCGTTTCGAGGCGGCGCAGGCATCGTGGGCAGGCTCTTTGTCGGTCTACTCATTGACCGCCTTTCTCCGCAACGCATTCAGACCTGCGTGCTCGCGTTGGCGGCCACCGGCTCTCTCGTCCTCTCACTTGCCAGCTCGCCCGGCGTAGCGCTCATCGGCGCGGCCCTGCTCGGCATCGGCCTCGGCAGCGAGGCAGACGTCGGCCCTTATCTGCTGGCGCGTTACTTCGGCCGCAAACACTTCTCCGTTTTATACGGGCTCATGTGGACCGCTTACGCCCTCGGCGGTGGCACCGGGCCGGTCGTCGTCGGCCACTTCTTCGATCGCGCCGGCTCCTATCGCCTTCAAGTCCTCGTAGCCCTCGCCGTCATCGCGTTCGCCTCCGCTGCTGTAAGCCTCCTGCTCAAGAGCAGCAGCAAGCTTGGAGCGTACGAGGAACTTCACGCATAGGCCGCCATCTCGCTCGAGGAGTGATTCAGATTGGAATCATCCGCTCCTCTGCATTTGGATTTCCGAGATCTTGGTGAGGTGCTTGGCGTCACTACCTGAACTGATCCGTCAACCGATCCTGGAGCGGGTTAGTGAATCGCCAATCCCTCAACGCCCAGGTCCACTTCGTACACTGCATCGCTTGTTGCCAGGATGGTTGTGCCCAAGGGTGAGAAAGCCACGCCGACCAGGTTGATTCCGGCCAGCG
>JBEKCW010000011.1:0-31341 GCA_050014675.1 Occallatibacter sp.
GCATGAAGCCCGTCGTCGAAATCCAGTTCTTCGACTACATCTGGCCGGCCATGCACCAGATCCGCAACGAGCTCAGCGTCATGCGCTGGCGCTCTAACGGCGCTTGGGCCGCGCCTGCCGTCATTCGTGTGCCCATCGGCGGCTACCTCACCGGCGGCGCTGTGTATCACTCGCAATCGGGCGAGAGCATCTTTACCCACATCCCCGGCCTGCGCGTCGTCATGCCTTCAAATTCACTCGACGCCAACGGCCTGCTTCGCACCGCCATCCGCTGCGACGACCCCGTGCTCTTCCTCGAGCACAAGCGCCTCTATCGCGAGCCGTACGGCCGCGCGCCCTATCCCGGCCCCGATTTTTCCATCCCCTTCGGCAAAGCAAAAATCGTTCGCCCCGGCCATCACATCACGCTGGTCACCTACGGCGCGCTGGTTCCGCGAGCATTGCAGGCCGCCCACCAGGCTGAGCGCCAGCACGGCATCGAGACCGAGATCATCGATCTGCGTTCTCTGAGCCCCTACGACTGGGAAGCGATCGCTGAATCGGTTCGCAAAACCAGCCGTGTCATTGTCGCCCACGAAGACATGATCAGCTGGGGTTACGGCGCAGAAATTGCCGCCCGCATCGCCGATGAGCTCTTCGATTCTCTCGACGCGCCCGTAAAACGCATCGGCGCCATGGACACCTTCGTCGCCTACCAGCCCATCCTCGAAGACGCGATCCTGCCTCAACCCCAAAACATCCTCGACGCGCTGGTAGCTTTAGAGGCGTATTAAAGTACAGCCGGTCTCCAGGGGCTGCGGAAAAACTCGTTCAGGCACAGGCAAAAGGAGCTTTGTAACAGGGCACGACTTTAGTCGTGCCGATAAATCCAGCAAAATGAGTTGGGCTTTAGCCCCTGCTGTGCCTGCGGTTGCGAGATTGCCTCGCTTAACTTGTTTTTCCGCAGGCTCTCCAGACCCTCCGACGAACCTCCGTGCCCCATTCTCCTGAGCGAAGCATAGCGGAGTCGAAGGATCTGCTTTTTGATTTCGTCCGTGAAATGAGTGGGAGACCACGAACGCCGGAATAAACCAATACACTATTCCCATGCTCGATTTCGAAATCTCCCCCGCCGACGCCGCAGCCCTGCTCAACCAAAAGCAGGCCCGTCTCATCGACGTCCGCGAGCCTTGGGAATACGCCACTACGAAAGTCGAAGGCAGCGAACTCATCCCCATGGGAGACGTCCCCGCGCGCGCCCACCAGGAACTCGATCCCGAAGAACGATTACTCGTAATGTGCCACCACGGCGTGCGCTCAATGAACGTTACCGTATGGCTGCGCAACCAGGGATTTGAAAACGCGCAGTCAGTGCGCGGCGGCATCGATGCGTGGAGCGCCGAAGTCGACCCCAAAGTCCCGCGCTACTAGCAGGCAATTCCCAACAATTAGCCGATAACTGTTGTCATCCCGAAACGCAGTCAGGGATCTGAGGTTGTTCCTCTTACATTCCATCCCGCCACCACGGTATACAACCACCCCACGCAAGAATCGGCCAGCCCAGCGCCCGAATTGAATTTAGCTCGGGTAACTTCCGGATAGCCGGCGATTGGACAGGAACCCTGATTCTGGCTCAACGAGTGCCTCGGCGATCTGGCACTCGTCCAGGCTCATGGCTACCGAGAAGTGCGTTAGATTTACTTGCCAAGAATCAAGGGCACATAGCTTCGGACATCTTCCAGCAATTGCTCGCGAGCGATACCAACCTTGCCGCGAAGCTGCAAACCCTGCAATAAGTCAACGAGCACACGGCCTCGGACCTTGGCAGAGGGTGTGCGAGTCAAGCGCCCCGCCTTCATCTCCTTTTCGAAACGTTTCGCGAAAATATCAGCGGTTGCGGTGAGGCCCTTCGCAGTGTACGAACGGATCTCCGCCACTCGCTCCGACTGTCCCAGCGCCGCGGCGGCCATCATGCAGCCGCCGCAAGCCTCATCCGAAGCGGTGTTGACGGTAGCCTCGCAAAAGGCGGTCACAGCCTTGTGGATGTCCGGCTCCGCTTGAAATGCAGCCATTTTGGGAGCTACATACGTTATTGCATAGCGCTCGACCGCTTTGAGCAGCAGGGTGGACTTGTCTCCGAAGGCTCGGTATAGCGCGGGTTTGGTGACGTTCACGGCCCGGGCGATCCGCTCTACATCAACTCCTTCAAGTTACCATAGCGTACGAAACTCCTTGCATTGCATCTGTTGTTATCGTACTCTCGCGTATGTAATGCCGCAAGACAGATAAACACAGAAGACAACATGGATAGGTTCAAAGGAAAAACAGCAGGACCTTCCACCTTCACCACGGAGACACCCATGGAACATTCGATCGCTCTCGTCACCGGCACCACCTCCGGGCTCGGTTACGCGGCAGCCCGCGCTCTTGCCGGAGAGGGCTGGCGCGAGATCATCGTCACCGGGCGCAGGCTGGCTCGGGCCCAAGAAACGGCCACTCAGCTCGCGGATGAGACCAAAGTGCAGGTCTTCACTCCGCTAGAGCTGGATCTGGACACGCCGTCCAGCATTCAGTCCGCGCTCGCCGAGCTCGTCAAGCGAGGTCGGCCGGTCGATTTCCTACTGCTCAATGCAGGGTTGATCCCAGGTAAGAAGCGCGTGCTCACTGCGGCAGGCATCGAGGCGACTCAGGCTCCGCTCATCGGCCATCATCAACTGACTCTCGGGTTGCTCCGCGCCAACCTGCTGAGCCCCAACGCGCGGATTGTTATCGCCGGCTCGGAAGCTGCCCGAGGGGACGTACCCTTGTTCAGCCACACCGACGTGGCGGCCCTTGCGGCCACGAAATACCAGGGCGACCGAAGCGCTGCGGTGGAAGCTCTGTTGCGTAGCGGGCCGAACGTGAAGTACCAGGCCAACCGGGCGTACGCCGACGCGAAGATCGTCGTCGCTTGGTGGGTAGCGGCGCTGGCGCGCCGCCTACCCCCAGGCATGGCCGTATACGCCGTCTCGCCGGGCAGCACGCCCGACACCAAGGGAATGCGAAACGCTGGCCCGGCCTTGAAGTGGCTGATGGTTCCGCTGGTGAAGCTTATCCCCGGCATGTCCCACACTCCTGAGACCGCAGCCCATCGATACCTCCAAGCATCGGCGTTCGGAACCGATGTCTCGGGGCAATTCTTCGCCTCGGCACCCAAGAAGCTCACTGGCCCAATTGAGGCGATGCGCCAGCCGCATTTCCACGACCGCGCCAACCAGGAAGCCGCGTGGCAAGCCGTCGTCAAGGTCTCCGGCGTCGATTTCTCTCCTGCAGCAACTTGAGAGCAGTGTCCTGAAGGAGCGCCGGTCGCGGTCGATTGCTTCGTCGGGGATCCAACCTTTTGGAACGTCCTCGGGCGCGCTTCGCAATATTAGTTACCGTCGCGTACGAAACACCTTGCATTGTCGCTGTGAGTATCGTACTCTCGCGTATGTAATGCCTCAAGACAGATAAGCACAGGAGACAACATGGATCGGTTCAAAGGAAAAACAGCAGTCATCACAGGCGGGACCACCGGCATCGGCTTGGCGACTGCCAAATTATTCATCAACGAAGGTGCCCGCGTGATCGTGACTGGGCGCACCCCGGCAACGATCAAGGCGGCTCAGGCTCAGCTTGGCGATAACGCCATCGTAGTCCGCAGCGACGCGACCTCGCTTCCCGATATGGATGCCTTGGCGGCGAAGGTCAAGGAGACGTTCGGCAAGCTCGATGTGCTGTTCGTCAACGCGGGATATGGTCACTTCGTCCCATTCGAACAGGTGACTGAGGAAATTTACGACGAGATGCTCAACCTGAACGCGAAGGGCCCGTATTTCATCGTCCAGAAACTGGTGCCGCTCATGCCGGAAGGAAGTTCGGTCGTCTTCACCACTTCGATGGCCAACGTGAAGGCGGTGGGGCCATTGAGCGCATACGGCGCCGCGAAAGCAGCGCTCCGTTCCATTACTCGGAGCCTTGCCAGTGAGTTGTTGCCTCGTGGAATACGCGTGAATGCTGTGAGCCCGGGTCCCATTGAAGCGACGGCCATACTCCAGAAGGTGGGAATGCCGAAGGAGGCGGCAGATCAGGTCTACATTCAGATGGCGCAAAGCGTTCCGATGAAGCGTATGGGCCAGCCGGAGGAAATTGCCAAAGCCGTGGCATTCCTGGCGATTGACGCAACCTACACGACGGGAACAGAGCTTCCGGTAGATGGAGGATGGTCTCAACTCTAAGGCGTACGCCGTCCGGGAGGGCAAGCTGGCATCGAGAACGGTCTTCAATGACTCGCATACCGTTGCGCACTTGATGCAATAGCGACCGCAGTGGCGGCGGCTCGGTCGTCGCCACTGCGCGCTCCGCCCAAGAGGAATCATTGCGTTCGGCGCGATCTTCACGACCGGCGCAGAACTCCCACGGGAGGGCATAGCATGAGCCACACCTGAGGGGATTACTGATAATGCGCGATCGCGCGCGATTTGCAAGGAGAGAAATGGCAGATACTACCTACGAAATTTTCCCCAGTACGGGCTTCACCGTGACGCTCTTTCTCGTTTCGGCGGACATAAAGAAGTCGTTGGACTTCTACTCGCGAATCCTCGGCGGGAAAGTCGTCATGGACGGCGAGAACGGCGCGCCGGGCATCGTCCAGCTCGAGAACATGTGGGTCGTCATCAATGTCGGCGGCGGCCCGACCGACGACAAGCCGAACGTCTACCTCGCGCCTCCGAAGGATGGCGGGGCTGTCAGCAGCTTCATGAACATCCGCGTCGCCAACATCGCAGAATGCTACGAACGTTGGAAAGGTCTGGGTGCGGAGTTCCTTACCGAGCCGAAGGTTCACGAGGCCGAGACGCGGTGCTACATGCGCGATCCCGATGGCCACCTCATCGAGGTCGGCGAGGCGAAAAAGTAGCGGCGAGTTGCGAGATCGAGCCGCCACTTTTATTGACACGTTCTGTCCGAATATACCTTGCACATAGAACGGCTGGCGTAGATAACGGGCCCCATCATTACATCGGCAATCCTGGAAGCCAGTCGCGTCGATCAGTTGACTAATACGCTCGCAGCCGTACATCTGGTCTTGGATGACGGACTCAAGAAAGAACTTGATGATCTAACCGATGAGCGCCGGCGCGGAGATGTAGACCGGTAAAAGGAGGAGTATGAACATGCACAACCTGCTAGTGAGCTGTTTGGTGGCTGCTTATCTCGCGGCGAACGTGTACGCGATCGTGAAGGTACGAGTGTTTGAGTTGGCCCGTTCCCGGAAGCATCTCATACTCTACGGCGCTTCCTTCATATTCTGCGGTTCTGTCATCCTGTTGGGATGTTGGCTCATGGAGATGATGCGCCGATTCGATGAATGGGCAGCCTGACCACGCGTTCCCAACCGAAGTAAACAGGCCAATGCACTCATTTAACCCAGCCTGCGCGCGTTGAACGTTTCGAACTAGACATCAACAACGAGGTCTCAAACAAAGGGTGTTCCACTATAGTCTCCCATCCGGAAGGTCTATATCGGTAAACACTGCTAATCAACGAAACTTTCCACGATGCCGCACACCATAGAAAATCAGCAAGCTCCCCGCCCGGAACCGCCCCGATCCGATAAATGCGAAATGTCCCCGCCGTTTGCAGGCAATTAAGCTCGATGCGCGCATAATCTCACCATGCAACCTCTGAAGATACTCGGGGCCCGCTGCCCGCCTCAGGGCACTTATTCGCTGTCCCCGGTTCGTCTGCGCACGAGCTCATAAGTGTGATTCGAAGGCAAAAAAATCCAAAAATGCGACCCCCCCCACCCCCCGGGGTGCCTCAAAGGTAAATAGGGCCAAGTCGATGTCAAATTACTGTAAGCAAACTTGGTTAATCGATAAAATGAAACAAATATGCTGTTACATTCGTTCGCGAAAAACCGTCAAAAACCCCGGTTTTGCACCAGGTATGATGCAGTTTTCGGTAATTTGCGCATCTTTGACAATCCAAACTAATGCCGCCGCAAACAATTGAATTATTTAAGCTTAGGTGGGCTTTTGGTCTGCGTCTCATTTCTACTGATTTCACACAATTAAGCACAGGAAATCGCGGAAGCGGCGCAGCTTGCGGAGTGAACGAAAATCAACTTCGCTTCCGGTCGATGGCAATCGGCCCTCTGGATAGCCGCCCTGCCCAGCGTCCTATACTTCCTATGTCAGGCTTCAAGAAAGGAACGCGCTTCATGTCCTCATCCGCTGTCGACTTTGCCCAGAAAAATCACTCCAGGTTTCTAAATGAACTCAAAGACTTTCTCCGTATTCCCTCGATCTCCACGCTGCCCGAGCACAAGGGCGATTGCCGCGCCGCCGCTGAAACTCTCGCCGCTGAGCTGACCCGCATCGGAATGCAGAATGTAAGTCTTATCGAAACCGAAGGCCATCCGCTCGTCTATGCCGACTGGCTGCATTCCGAAGGCAAACCTACCGTTCTCGTCTACGGCCACTACGACGTTCAGCCGGTCGACCCCATCGATGAGTGGCTATCGCCGCCCTTTGAGCCCACCGAGCGCAATGGCAATCTCTACGCCCGCGGCGCAGTCGACGACAAAGGCCAGGTATGGGCACAGGTCAAGGCTCTCGAATCGCTGCTTGCAAACGGTGGCAAGCTTCCGCTAAATGTTCGAGTGCTCTTTGAAGGCGAAGAAGAAGTGGGAGGGGAGGGAATTGCAAAGTATGTCGCCTCCAAGCCCGCCAATCTCAAGTCCGACTTTGCGCTGGTCAGCGATACCGAGCTTTTTGCTCCCGGCCTTCCCACGCTTTGCGTCGGCCTGCGCGGCATGATCTATACCGAGATCGATGTCCGCAGCGCAAAATCCGATCTGCACTCCGGCATGTACGGCGGCGCTGCGCCCAATCCCTTCGTAGCTCTGGCGCAGATCATCGCGCGGCTCAAGGACGAAGACGGCCGCGTCCTTATTCCCGGCTTCTACAACGACATCGTCCCGCCCAGCGCCGAGGAACTTGCTGCCTGGCGCAGCCTGCCTTTTGACGAGGAGAGCTATCGCATGACCGAGGTTGGCTCGAAAAAGCTGGTAGGCGAGCCCGGTTATTCCGTCCTCGAGCGCACCTGGGCCCGCCCCACGCTCGACGTCCACGGCATGCCCGGCGGATTCATAGGCGCAGGCGCAAAGACCGTGATTCCCGCCAGGGCTCAGGCCAAGGTCTCCATGCGCCTGGTTCCAGGCATGACTCCGGCAAAAACCTTTTCCCTCTACAAGGGATATGTTCAAGGCATCGCCCCTGAAGGCGTGGAGGTTGAAGTCCGCCTCATTCACTCCGGCGATCCCTGCCTGATACCCGTCGACAATCGCTATATTCAGGCGGCCACCCGCGCGCTGCACGAGGTCTGGGGCAAGGACACGGTCTTCATCCGGTCCGGCGGCTCCATCCCCATCGTCGGCGATTTTGACCGTCACCTGGCCCTGCCCAGCGTCATGATGGGTTTTGGCCTTCCCGACGACCAGATTCACGCGCCCAACGAGAAGTTCAACCTCAAGAACTTCGAACTGGGCATTCAATCGCACATCCGCTTCCTCCAGGAAGCGGGTAACTAAACATGCCCGTCCCCGGCACAGATCCTGGGTCCAAAGATCCTGGGTCCACAGATCCTGGGTGCCCCAGGTCCCTCGCTTTTGGGGACCTGGGATACCTCGAACTCGCGTCGGCCTCAATCTCCGCCTTCGTCCTCGCTGGCGGCCAATCCCGGCGCATGGGCCAGGACAAAGCTCTGCTCACTCTCGCCGGCGAACCCCTGATCGAACACGCGCTTTCAATTCTCCGCAATGCCGGCCTGTCACCTGTCATCGCCGGCGCCCGCTCCGATCTCTCTCGCTTCGCACCGGTCATTCCCGACCCTGATCCAGATCTCGGCCCCCTCTCAGGCATCTGCGCGGCTCTCGATTCGACTTCCGCCCCCGAATTCAGCTTCGCCCGCTACACGGTTTTCCTGCCAATCGACCTGCCTCTGCTTCCCGCGAGCGTCATCTCCTATCTCATCCACCACGCGCAAATCACATCAGCCGCCGTCACCGTCCCATCAATCTGCGGCGCAGCCAACACATTTCCCGCCGTTCTCGAGCAATCCGTTCTACCCACGCTCAAATCAGAGCTCGCGGCCGGCCGCCGCGGCTGCCTGGCCGCCTTCCACACTGCCGCTCAAGTCCTGGGTCGCCCCATCTCCATCATCCCCGTCGAGCATCTCGCCCAATCCGGCCAAGCCGCCCATCCCCGCGGACTTTCCGCCGCCTTATGGCTCCGCAATGTGAATACCCCGGCCGATCTCAGCCGTGTTGGCCGGCATTTTCCATCACAAATCGCGTAAGCTTGAACTCAAGTGGACTCGCCCAAACCCATCGACGATCAGAAGCCCGCCGACGGCGCCGCGGAACCGGAATCCGCGGAAGCAGTCCCAGCGCAGGGCGATCGTCTCGGGCCCGAACCCGACCGTCCCGAAGACTTCAATCTCGAGCTCAGCATGGCGATGGCCGAGATCGCCGAGTCCGAGCCCCAGCAACCCCTCGAGCAATCTGCCGTACCCACCGACGGACCGCCTGAACCCATCATTTCGTTTGACAACGTTTCCATCTCATTCGGCGGGCGGCCGGTGCTTGAAGACGTCAGCTTTCATGTCGTACGCGGCCAGACTCTCTGCATCCTTGGCCGGAGCGGCGTCGGCAAATCAGTGTCCCTGCGCCTGCTCATGGGCTTTCTTCAGCCTGATACCGGCTCCATTCGCGTTGAAGGTCAGGAGATTGTTGGCATTGGCGAAGAGGGAATGCGCGCCATCCGCAAGCGCGTCACTATGGTCTTCCAGAACGGCGCACTCTTTGACTCACTCAGCGTGCGCGAGAATGTTTCGTTCGCCCTTCGCGAGCGCGGCGGCCTCGATGAAGACCAGATCATCCAACTTGCCGACCGGCTGATCGACCTGGTTGGGGCCAATGACGTCGTCGATGCGCTTCCTGCCAGCCTCTCCACCGGCCGCAAACGAGCTGTTGCCATCGCCCGCGCTCTCGCCGCCCAGCCTGACGTCGTCCTTTACGACGAGCCCACCACCATGGTCGACCCGATTATCGCCCGCCGTCTCGGCAACCTCATCCAGCGGCTGAAATACCAACTGGGCTTTACCAGCATCGTTGTCACTCACGATATGCGCTTCGCTGAGCGCCTGGCCGACACGGTTCTTTTTCTGCATCAGGGACAGGCACACTTCTTCGGTCCCCTCAGCCAGTTCCTTGCCTCCGCTGATCCCGATGTGCAGCAATTTCTTTCGCTGGACGCATATGTATTACCTTCGGCCTAAAATCGATCCCGGCTCGTAATACAAATTCACAAATTTTTGCTTGCCTAATTCCACTCAAAGAGCCATGCTTGAAGAATCAGTTTCCCGTTGAGGCTCGGTCTACCGGACTAGAAGAGAAGCTGAAATAGGTACTGATCCGCGGTTGAGTTATAGGCTAGACTGGTTATAATCGCTTTAAGTTCATAGTTTTCCACCGGTATCGGGTCATTTTGGAATCGTTACCGCGGGTTGCGCTCAATTATCCTCGATATTGGCTGCGCCACTGATCGCGCACGATATTAGCAGAATGAAATAACCTCGAAGTTTAACCCTCAATTCCGCTGAGGAATCTTAGGCTGTTGAGTTTTTGGCAGAACCTGGATAGATGGGTCCGTAGGGCAGTTGTAGCTGCGGAACCTGAGTCCACCGCAAGAGGTTAGTGATCTTCAAACCGCTCGGAGATCGATGGGCACTTTTGAGTTGCAATCGATATTGATCCGGTAACCCAGATTTCAGTATCTGCATCAAACGCTATGACACCTAACTGACTTGCGCTTTGTGCCCAGGAAGGGCTTTTTAAGAAGCGGGCTTGTTCCCGACACTCGTCTTTTGTCGTTTCTCACCCAGTATTATTGAGGTCCAAAAGCACCTATGGCGAGTTCAGAATTCTGGCAAAGACTCTCGGCTTCCGTCGCCTCCTCGGCCGACTGGGAAGCGGGCTTGACCGGAAATTTTGCCCGCGGCGCGCGCGGAACAGTCAAGCTGTGGATGACCCTCGATATTCTCACGGTGATTGGCGCAGCGACGCTCGCTACAATGTACGAGCTCCACACCGGCCCCGTGGAAGGTGCAAAGGGTCTCTGGCACGGAACGCTCTTCAGTAACAGCTCCAGATGGATTCTGCTGGGGCTTCTTTGCGGTTTCATCTTCGCTCTTGTCATTACCAGCAAGCGTCTTAACCTCTACTTCCCAACCCGCCTTACCAGCTTTCTTCATGAACAGAGGCTGAGTTTGCAGGCCTGTCTCACTTCAGGTCTCTTGCTTACCGGTGCGCTTTTTCTGGTCCACGCGTACGATATTCCGCGTAGCATCGTTCTCATCACCGTGGCGCTGGTCGCCGTTTCGCTGGGCGTGCGCAGATTGATCTATCGCGTACTTCTCTACAGGCGGTTCGATCGCGGCGTGGGCACGCGCAATGTGCTCATCGTGGGCACGGGTCCTGAGGCCCATGCACTCCGCCATCACCTCGAGAGCATTCGACACCTCGGCTTCACCTTCAAAGGCTTCATCGAGCTTCCTGACTGCGCGTCGCGTTTTGCCACGCCATCGACCGACATTGCAGGTTCGTTCGGGGATCTTTTTCAGACGGCGCGCAAGCAGTTTATCGATGAGATATTCTTTACCACCCCCTGCGAGCGCGGCATCGTTCAGGATGCAGTCGAGGAAGCGCGTGCGCGAGGCATCGGTCTTCGCGTGATTCCCGACATGTACGACGGACTGGCCTGGAACTCACCCATCGAATACGTTGGCCAGTTTCCTACCATTCCTTTGCACTATGGCGATGTCCCCGAACTCGGGCTCTTCTTCAAGCGCATCTTCGATATCGTTTTTTCGACCCTGGCGCTCATACTGCTGTCGCCGGTCATCTTCGCGATCGCGATTGCCATTAAATTAGACTCGCCCGGCCCCATTTTCTATTCGTCAGATCGCATCGGCAAAAAGGGAGTAGTCTTCAGCTGTCTTAAGTTCCGCACCATGGTCCGGGATGCCGACAAACGCCGAGCGGAACTGATGCACATGAATGAGCGCGACGGCGTGCTCTTCAAGCTCACCAACGACCCCCGCATCACGCGCCTAGGCCGCCTCCTCCGCAAGTTCTCCCTCGATGAGCTGCCCCAGTTCATCAACGTTCTCAAAGGCGACATGAGCGTTGTAGGTCCGCGCCCGCCCATCGGATCTGAAGTCAAGATGTACAACCTTAACCACCTTCGCCGCCTCGACGTTATGCCCGGCATTACCGGCCTTTGGCAGGTGCAGGCCCGGCAGGATCCCTCCTTCGCCAGCTACATTTCTCTCGACGTCCATTACATTGAAAACTGGAGTCTGTGGCTCGACTTCAAAATCATCATGCGCACCATCGGCGTGGTCTTCGGGGGCACGGGCAGCTGATCCTCATTTAGCCTCGGTTCTCCGCAATGGCCGCTCTTCCATCGGGAGGCCATTGCGCTTTAACTACCTGTTGCAAGACGCGATAAACTGAATTTGTGAGGATAGCGCTCGCCCAGATCGACCCCACGGTTGGGGACTTTACCGGAAATCTTGAGAAGATCATTGCCGCGAGCCGCCGCGCGGCTGAAGTAGGCGCGCGTCTCACCGTCTTTTCCGAGTTGGCCATCTGCGGTTATCCTCCGGCCGATTTCGTTGAGAAGCCCAGCTTCCTCTCTCGCTGCGGTACAGCGGTCGACGAGCTTGCCCGGCTAACCGCGTCGCTGCCCACTGCGGTGCTGGCCGGCGTTGCGCTCAAATCTCCCGACGGCAGCGGCAAACCCGCCGTCAACGCCGCCGTTCTCCTCGATCGCGGCCAGCTCCTCCTTGAGCAGCACAAGCGGCTTTTGCCCTTTTACGATGTCTTCGATGAGCAGCGCTATTTTGCTGCTTCTCGCGGCCAGCAAGTGGTTGAGCTTGATGGCCTGCGCCTGGCCATCAGCATTTGCGAGGACGCGTGGAACGACAAGAACTTCTGGAGTCATCGGCTCTACACCGTCGACCCCATGGAAGAGCTGATGCGTCAGAACCCCGCGATTCACATCAATCTTTCTTCGTCGCCCTTCTGGCACTCCAAGCGCGCCATACGCCGCGAGATGCTGGCTGCCATCGCCCAACGAGACGGCATACCTGTGCTGATGTGCAACCAGGTTGGCGGCAACGACAGCCTCATCTTCGACGGCTCCTCGTTCGCCCTCAACCGCCGCGGAGAGCTCATTGCGCAGGCTGCTTCTTTTGAGGAAGACCTCGTTGTTCTCGATCCTTTTAGCAACGACCCCATCCCCGCGCCCGCCGACGACGACACTGAAGCCGCTTATCGCGCCCTCGTTCTCGGCACGCGCGATTACGTGCGCAAGTGCGGTTTCAGCAAAGTCATTGTCGGCTTGAGCGGCGGCATCGACTCGGCCCTCGTCGCCGCCATCGCAACTGAAGCGCTGGGAGCCGGGAATGTCATCGGCATTGGCATGCCCAGCCAGTATTCTTCCATCGGATCCATCGAAGATAGCCGGCGACTGGCCGCTAATCTGGGTATTCGCTTCGAGCTCATCTCAATTTCCGGCCTGTTCGCCGAGTACCTCAGGGCTCTTGATCCGCTCTTTGCCGGCCTCAAGCCCGACATCACTGAAGAGAATATTCAGTCGCGCACCCGCGGAAACCTGTTGATGGCCCTCTCAAACAAATTCGGCGCCCTGGTGCTTACCACCGGCAACAAGAGCGAGATGGCTGTGGGTTACTGCACTCTCTATGGCGATATGGTTGGCGCGCTTGCTGTCATCGGCGACCTGGTAAAGACCCGCGTATACGCGGTCTGCCACTGGCTCAACCGCGATCGCGAAGTCATTCCGCCGGCCATTCTCGAAAAACCGCCGTCCGCCGAGCTTCGCCCCGACCAGAAAGACACCGACTCGCTTCCGCCCTACGAAATTCTCGATCCCATCCTCGAAGCGTACGTTGAGCGCTATGAGACTCCCGAATGCATCGCCCGCGCTAACTCCATCTCCGTCGAACTCGTCCAACAGGTGGTACACCTGGTCGAGCATTCGGAGTACAAGCGCCAGCAAGCCGCGCCGGTTCTCAAAGTTACGGGCAAGTCATTCGGTACGGGCCGCAGATTTCCGATTGCCGTCAAAGTGCAGGTGTAAGCTGGAATCTGGGAGTTTTTCCCGTGATTATCGATTGTTTCTTCCCATGGGGATGAAACGCTTAAGGAGAACCGCTTGATTCGCCCGTCCCTCCGGTTGTTGAGCGCTGCTGCGCTCGCCTCGTTCCTCTTTCCTCTCTATCAGGCATCGGCACAAACCCAGGTTCCGCCGGCTCCCGCCAATGCGCCTGCTACGCCCTCGAGCCCTGGGGCTGAGCCGTCTGCTCCGGCTCCTTCGGCGCCAACATTTCCCAAGCCCAATCCCGCCGACTTCAATGCCGCCTCGCCCACTAAAGAGACGGTCAATTCGTTTTTGGAAGCCAACTGGGGCTATGACGAAACCCGCATTTGGCAGGTCCAGGGCATTCTCAAAACTCCGGTTGACGGGGTGAGCAAAGTCGTCATCTTCGTTGCCGACAAAGCGGGCAAGGAGAAGCCTGGGGCTTTTACCTTCTTCGTTCTTCCCGGCGACAAGTTCATGATTTACGGCGACGACGTGATTCCTTTCGGCGCGACTCCTTTTGCCAATAACCGCGCCATTCTTCAGCAGCGCGCCGACGGTCCCTATCGCGGCTCAGCCGATAAGAAGCTTGAGCTGGTGGAATTTGCCGACTTCCAGTGCCCGCACTGCAAAGAGGCGCAGGCAAACATGGAGAAGCTGGCCACCGACTTCCCCAATGCCCGCATTGTCTACCAGAACTATCCGCTGCCGCAGCACCCTGAAGCTGCCAACGCAGCGGCCTATGGCGTTTGCGTTGCCAAGCAGGGCGGAAGCAATGCGTTCTACTCCTTTGCGGCAGCCGTGTTCGACGGGCAGGATGGGCTTGCTACTCCCGACGGCGCCACGCTCACGCTCAACAGCGCTGTCACCAAGGCCGGTCTTGATCCCGCCAAGATCGAGACCTGCGCTAAGGATCCTGCAACGATCAAGAACGTGGAGGACTCGGTCGCGCTTGCCACCGAGCTGCACATCAACCAGACGCCTACGCTCGACGTCAACGGCCGTCCCGTTCCCGCCAACGCGCCATACGACGTTATCAAGAAGATTATCGAGTACCAGGCAAAGCTCGACGGTGTAACGCAGTAACTCCGCCTTAGCTAAAGCCTGTGCAAGAAACAACTCCCTGCCAGTTAGTCGCTCTCGACGGTGATCTGGCAGGGAGTTTTATTTTTGCATTCGAGTTTTTCGCTCTTTCTCTTTTTCACTGTTTCAATTTCCAGCCTGCATTTCTCAAAAGGGGCTGAGTGCGCCGGGGCACTGTTTCTGTGTGAATCTGCATGGTTAATGCGTGGAATCTTTACGGTTTCTGTATGGAATCTGTGCAGTTTTCTTACGCTAAGCTATTCATTATATGTGAGATGATCACCGCTGCACTGTTTCTGCGTGCTTTTTGAAGAAAACGAATTATCGTGGAATCGCCGGCCAGGGACTGGCCCATGCGGCGGGTGACGCTGGTGACTGAGAAGCTGGTGCCGTTCATGATCTCTGACCGGTCCTTTCCTATCTAAGATTGTGCGCCGGAGCAGGGTAATTACTTGCAGGTGCTAAATGTCCGGAATTCAATGAGTCAGACCGCGGTGCTATTGACGGCGAGAGTGCGCCGACTCCGGGTTGCACATGGGGAGCGATAAGGTTGAGGGTCAGAACTGGTGGCCTGACAAGCAATAAAACCAAGTGCCGACAAATTGAGATTTGAGGTCTCCCATCCATCGATACATGGGGCACCGTTTCATCTCCCGTGGGTCGACTTTGCCGGTGGGGACCGGTGAGAAATCCACGCTAAATGATCACTGATCACTGATCACGGGCTTTTCTCCACCACCATCATCGGTGTGTGTCCGGTGGCCTGCGTGCCGCGCACGATGTGGGGAGTCATCACAATCAGCAGCGTGGAGTAGTTGTACTGGTTATCTTTGTCGGTCAGGTTGTTCATGCCCGGAACTTCGCTGAGTCCGGGGGTACCGCTCACCGACAGGCTCTGCGACCGGCTCAGCTCGGCGGCAACCACCGACGCTTCGCCTTCTTTGAGCGTGGCCACGCCGCTGAATGCCTGGCTGTTCAGGATCGGATTTCCATTGATCGAGCTGCCCGACAGCGAGTCGAGCTTCATGTCTAGAGTCAGCGCAATCGTGCCGTCGCGCATCACCTTGGGAGTGGCTTTCAGCGTGAGTCCCAGGTCCTGGTACTGCACCATGGGCACATTGGGTACAGCGCTCGCGGCCGAAGCGAGCAGGGAAGAGAGGCTGCTTGAACTGCCGGCCCCCGTAAGGCCCGCAATGCTGCCCAGCCCCGACGAAAGACTCGAATACGAAGCCGTCTGGATCGGGTAACGCTCGCCTTCCTTAATGGTTCCATCTTCGCCGTCACCCAGCCGCAGCTGGATATCATCGAGTTCCCGCGAATCGGATGAATTCAACGCGAGATTGACCGTAATTGGAGTCGGGGAAACGCCGGAGAGCGTGGTGCCGCCCCCGAACAACGCAATCCCGTTCGAGAAGATCGAGCTCGTAACCTGCCCTGACCCAATCAGAATCGCCAGAATGGCCAGCGGGTCGTTGGCCGACGCCAGGCCAGACGAAATGATCTGCTGCACCAGGCTCTGGTTGGCATTCAAGATAGACTGCTCTTCGGTATACACGTTGAATCCGGTGATCGACTGCGGCGGCGATACTCCCGTATTGCGCGTATACGAGTGCGCCACCTGGATCATCCGCACATCGAGCACCACCTGGTTGCGTCCTTCCAGGAGCGTCCGCACGGTCGCGTTGAATGCGGCCAGCGTGGGCGGCGTGGCGCGCAGGGTAATTGTGCCGGCCGCGTGATCGGTGGAAATGGTGGGTACGCTGAAAACATTCTTGGCCACATTGCCTACTTCGGTCAGTTCAGATTCGCTAAGTCCCGATACATACAGCGTCTCGGCTTCCTGACGTTCAAACTGCCTGCGGTTCTCACGCGTGTCTTTGGCCACCAGCACACGGTGCGGATCAAGCGGTACGTAGAACGTGTTGGTGGCCAGGCCCAGCACCCGCACAGCATCGGCAAAAGGGGCGTCGTCGACATCGAACCGCACCGACACGTCGTTGACGCTTGAGTCAAACATGGGTTCAATTCCAAACGCTTTGAAAACCTGCCGGATGACTTGCTGCTGGTCAGAGTGAAAATGGAAATCTTGTCTCGTTGGGAGGGGCGCCAGAGTTGGCACTGCGCCCAGATCGTCGCCCGCAGCGCCGTAAAGCGGCTTCGTCTCCCCCCGCAGCGCATCGTCGCCCAATTCGTAGATGTGCTGCGCCACTTCAGCATTCTTCGGATCGAGCTTGAGCGACTGCTGAAGGTCGGCGCGCGCCGTTCCCTCGTCGCCCAGCAGCCGCGCCTTGGCCGCAGCCTGGATGAGCGCCGTTACCCAGTGGCTTCGCGTCACTGCAATCGACAGCCTGTAGTTGTTGTTGGAGGGATCGAGTTCGGCGGCCTGTTTGAATTGCTGCATCGCCTCTTCAAATCGCCCATCGACAAAAAGCTTGCCTGCATCGAGAAAGAGCTTCGCGGCGCGCCGCTTATCGCTGTTGGTGGGGTCTTTTTTATCCTGGGCCTGTTGATCCTGGGCCTGTTGATCCAGGGCCTGATTAGTTCGATCCTGCGAATTGCCGGCAGCGTTGGCCGCGCTCGCGGGTACGCTCGCGGTTGGCGCAACCTGCCCGGCGGCCGTGTTCTGGCCACGCGCGGCGCTGGTTTGCGCCATCGCTGCCGATGTGCAAAGCGCAACCAGTCCGCACGCCCAGGCCCATTGCCTCGCGTGCCGCAGGCGCCCATCGCTTCTCACAAAACTGAATTTCACGGCTGGCTCCGCGCGGCATTGAGTAAATCGGCCAGGGATGTCGCGCATGCTTCTGGCTGCAGTTTCACCAGCTCATCGAAGCTGTAGTGTCCGGTGGCCACTGCAATCACGGAAAGGAAATTGGCTCGCGCTGCTTCAATATCGCGCGGCGTATCGCCCACTACGCAGATATTTGTTTTGCCCGTCAGCTCGCGCGCTTTCATCGCTGCCTGCCCAATCAGCTCCGCGCGAACGGGGAAGTGATCGCTGAATCCGCCGAAACGGAACCACTCACGCAGTCCCGCTTGTTCAATCTTGATCCAGCCAATCATTTCCAGGTTCCCGCTTGCCGCGCCCAGCACCGCACCCTTGCGGGCTAAATGCTTCAACGCTTCTTCCACGCCCGGCATGCGGATCAAATCCAATTCGTGACGGCGTTCCGCGACCGTGATCCGCATTGCCTCGAGAATGGCGTCGACTCGCGCCTCGAAAATGTTGGCCGGCACGCCTGCCTGCCGGCATGCCTCGCGCAGAATCGCTGTGTCGGTGGCGCCGTGCAGCAGAATGCCCGCCAGCGTCACTTCAAACCCCGTCACGCGCGCCACGCTCGATGCGAACGATTCAATATGCACACGATCGCGGCTTCGAAGCAGCGTGCCGTCAATGTCGAACAGATAGGCATCCTGCCCATCCCATTCGAACCCAGGTTCGATATAAACGCGCGCTTCCTGCTTTTCAGTTGCGTTCAACATGGATAGATAGATCCCTCGCAAACGACGCAAAATTGCCGAAGGAGGACAGAACTCCACCTTCGGACGCAAGCCGCCGCACAGGCTCTATACCAATTGCAACAGGTTTCGCGGGTTTTGTCGTGCTCGCTTCAGGTTCAGCGATAGCCCTGCCGGAATGCGCTGAATACAGGACGCTCAGACCGCGGCGGACGCTTGAGGCCCGCACGGACCTCGGCCAGCTCCAGGCCAAGCTCGGCCATGGCGCGGCTCAGCGTATTGCGGTGCATCCCAAGCTCTTCGGCCGCCTTACACTGGTTGCCCCGGTGTGCCACCAAAACTTCGCGCAGATACTGCCTTTTGAATTCGCGCACGGCATCGTCGTAGCGGACGCCGCTGGAGTGCATTTGTGTCACCAGGCTATCCAGTTCTTTTCTCACATTGCCCTCTTGCCCGTTCCGTCGGAATTCATTCACCGTTCCGGAACCAAAAAAATTACATTCAATCAAGATACACCGTTCTTCTGTTGAAGCAACGACTTCGTTTCAAGTTCCAGCGTTCTTAGTCCTTCGGTCACCTTGTCGGACAGCTCCGCAGGGGTAATGTGAGTGCTTATATGGCAGGCCGCGAAGAAATAGGGAGGCAACTTGGCGCCGGCCATCCAATCGGTTTTCGGGAAGAACGCCACGATCCCCATAAGGAATATGGTGACGAGCAGGAAGCCCTGCGCGACACCCAGCAACCCGCCAAGAATCATGTCAAGACAGCCAAGGCCCATCCACTCCATGGTTTTGGCCGCCATGTTGCCCAACACGTTGCAGACCGCCATCACCAGCATCGCGATCAGCAAGAAGCCCACGATGTTCGACACTGCGTCACTGTGAACCAGCGGCTGAAGGAAACTGGCAATCACCTTGTAATTGTATGAAGCAATTGATAGACCGAGAAGCAACCCGATCAGCGAGCAGGCCGTGCGCAGGAAACCCTGTGCCAGCCCTCCTATTGTCGCCCCCAGTAAAAGTACGATAATGGCCCAGTCGATCCAAGTCATGCAAAATCTCTCTCTCTGAACTATAGTTCGATGCCGTGTCCGGTCAAGCGGAAATACGCCTCAGCGTACTTTTGCTGCGTCCGCTCCACTACCTCCGGGGGTAGGCTGGGAGCCGGCGCCTGCTTGTTCCATTGGATTGAAACCAGGTAATCGCGCACGTACTGCTTGTCAAAGGAAGGCTGGGGGCCACCTGGCTTCCAGGCTGCGCCTTCCCAAAACCGCGAAGAGTCCGGCGTCAATACCTCATCGGCAAGGATAATGCCTCGACCCGTTCTTCCAAACTCAAATTTTGTGTCCGCCAAAATCAGGCCCACCGATTGGGCATGTTCGGCTGCTTTCTGGTAGATGGCCAGGGTCAGCCGCCGCAGCTCGGTTGCGTCTTCGGCGCCCACAATGGCTGCGGCTTCGTCAAACGAGATGTTCAAGTCGTGCATCCCGTCCTTGCTCTTGGTCGCCGGCGTGAACAATGTTTCCGGCAGCCGCGAACCATCCTCCAGCCCCTCGGGCAGAGGTATCCCGCAGACTGTCCCAAAATCGAGGTATTCCTTCCAGCCTGAGCCGGCCAGATAGCCGCGCGCCACGCACTCCACTGGAAACATCTCGGCCTTATTGACCAGCATCGACCGGCCTTCGAGCTGGTCGGCATAGGGTTTCAACTCTGCCGGATACTCGTCGACATTGGCCGTGATCAGGTGGTTCGGAACAATGCCGGCCAGCAACTGAAACCAGAACAGGGAAATCTGCGTGAGAATCTTGCCCTTGCCGGGGATGCCCGTGCCCAGGACATGATCGAATGCCGAGATTCTGTCGGTCGCCACCAGCAGAAGGGCGCCGTCAACCGCGTAGAGATCGCGAACTTTGCCGCGTCCCAGCAGCGGGAACGCGCCGAGATTGGTATGCAATAAGGCGGACAAGGAATTTTCTTTCTTTTAAGAACTGAAACTCCGATTGTCGAGCCGCAGCCGGGCTTTGTCAATCGACGAGATATGGTGCGCGTTTTTCTTCCGGGGCCGGATTGGATTTGAACGCTGGGACTGCCGATTTTGGCGGCAATTGGGGAAATGATTCAGCTGTGAAAAACTCGTGTGACGGTCGTCACGGTCTGACTCTTAGAGTTGGGCGACACTCCAATTGTCAACATGGTTCGGGGGGCACGTAAGAAGGCCCTCTTTGAGCCGGGCGACACGAGGCAGCAGTGGAAAGGGGAAGCCGCGGCTAGCTTCGTTTTGTGCAGGGATCACCAGTAGCTGCGTGCTACCGACCTCCAGCGCCGGCTACTGGTTCCCATTATTATCTTGTGATACTACAAGCGCCTCCGAAGCGAAGTTTTCCTTCGGAGGCGATTTCTTTTGGCGGAATTCGAGCAAGCCCAATAATCTTCGTTCCCGGTTAAAGCGCCAACGCAAAATGCCCTAATCGTCTGCGCCAGCCCGCGACTCTCCGTGCTGGCAGCTATTGGCTATTGGCTACTGGCTGCCTTTACGCCGTTGCCCGCTGCCGCTCCTGCCCGCCCAGGCGCACGCTCACGATCTTCGACACGCCCGGCTCCTGCATGGTGACGCCGTAGATCATATCGGCGCACTGCATCATGCGCTTGGAGTGCGTCACGAGCATGAACTGCGTGTCGTTGGATAGCGATTCGAGCAGCTCGGCCAGCCGCCCCACGTTGGTCTCATCGAGCGCCGCGTCTACCTCGTCAAGTATGCAGAACGGGCTTGGCCGGAACTGGAAGATGGCCATCAGCAGCGCCAGCGCCGTGAGCGCCTTTTCGCCACCCGAAAGCAACAGCACATTCTGCAGTTTCTTGCCCGGCGGCGACGCCACAATCTCGAGGCCGCTCTCGGCCTGATTGGCCTCATCGGTGAGCCGTAGAAACGCCTGTCCGCCGTGGAAGAGCCGCGAGAATACCTGCGCAAAGTTCTCGTTGATGCGCGCAAATGCCTCGTCGAATTTAGTGCGCGAAATCTGATCGATCTCCCTGATCGTCTCCTGCGTATTCTCAATCGACTCGATCAGGTCGCGGCGCTGCGTTTCGAGGAAGGAGTGCCTCTCGGCCGTTTCCTTGTACTCGTCGAGTGCCATCATGTTTACCGGGCCCATCTGCTCGAGCTTCTGTTTCAATACGCGGCAGTTTTCGTCCTCGGCGGTCAGCTCGTCGCCGGCCAGGCGCACGATTGCCTCGTCGCCGCGCAGCACCTGTGCCTCAACGTTAACTTCGGCCAGGCAACTCGTCTCAAGATGCTCAAGGTCAGACTGCAGCTTGGCCAGCTCCGCCGACCTCGCTGCACGCCCCTCACGCAACTCGTCCAGAGCTGTGCGCCCGGTCTTCAGTTGCGTTTCCATCTCGGCCAGTTGCTGCCTCAGCGTCTGTGCCTGCGCAGCCACCTGTCGCGCCGTGGCCAGTGCCTCGGCCCGCGCATCGGCCAATTCTTTCTTGCGCGTCACCAACTCGGCATTCTCATGGGTACGTTGTTCGCGCTCAGTGATTGCATTCGCCCGCTGTTGCTCAATGGCCTGCACCCGGCGCTCTAGATCGGCGTGCAGCCGGTCAATGCGCTGGAACGCCGCTTCAGCGCCGCGCCGCCGTTCCTCAAGCCCGGCCAGCTCCGCGGTTAGTTGCGCCGCTTCCTGTTGCACTACCTCGCGCTTCTGACGCAGCGTGTCCAGTTGGGCCTGCTGCGTATCCAATCCCGCTTCGGCCGCGGCGTGTTCGGTCTCCAGGCGCGTCATCTCCGCGCGGTTTATCTCGATCGACTTCCGCTTGATTTCGCAGGCGTCCTTGTTGCGCGCGGCCTGCACCGACCAGTCTTCGATGCGCCGCTCGATCCGCTGCGCCTCGCTCTCCATCTGCTTGAGCGCGGCGCCCAGGTTGGCGCTTTCGCTCTCCGCCTGACGCCGTTCTCCATTCAGGCTCTCAAGTTGTGCGGTGAGCCGCTCAATTTCGCGGGTCAAGGCGATCGCCTCAGACTCAGCCTGTGCCAAGCCTGTTCCCAATCGGTCGAGCCGGCTCTCGGTCTCGCGCAAATCGCGCTTCAGCGCCAGCGGACCCTCGCTGGCCGGCTTGCCGCCCGTCACCGTCGAGTTGTGAAAACACTCGCCCTCGCGCGTCAGGAAATACGCATGACCGTACTGCGCCGCCAGCCTCTGCGCATCCACGCCCGCGTCTACCAGGTATCCGTACCTGATCTTCGGCAGAATCGATTCCAGCGATTTGCCGAACCCGTTCAGCATTTTGACGGCATCGCGCAGCGGCGTCAGCCCCGGCTCGTGAATCACGCTCTTATCTTCTTCAAACAGAGAGCCCTGCGCGTCACTGTGAATCAGGAACGTGGCGCGGCCATCGCTCGTCTTCAAGAGCTCGACACCTTGTTCTGCCGCGCCCCAGCTCTCCACCACAACGTAGTTGAGCTCTTCACGCAGGAATTCATCCACCACGCCTTCGTGTTCGCCACTTACTTCAAGAAAATCGGCCAGCGTGCCTACCGGCGCAAGGTTCTGCCCCAGCGTTCCCGGCTTCAGCAGCTTGCGCACTGAATCCGTGGAGTAGCCGTGGTTCCTGATCAACGCCTGCAGGCTGTCGCGCCGTCCCGCTGCCGCTGCCTGTTCGCTGCGCAGTTGATTAGCCAGCGAGCGCTTGGAGTTTTCCTCAGTGCGCCTGGTGTTCAGCTCATTGCGCACTGCGGCAATCTCGCCCTCCAGCCGCTTGAGCGCGTCGCCCGCGCTCTCAAACTTGAATCGCGCCTGTCCCGTATCCACGCCCAGGCCTTCGAGCTCCGTGCGCGCCTGTCCCATCTCGGCCAGCAGCCGTGCAGCCTCGCGTTCGAGCGCCGCCAAACTCTCTTCGCCCTGCGCTGTGTGGTTGCGCGCGTTGCCGGCCATCGTGAGCAAATGCATTGCGTGACGCCGGTTGCTCTCGAGCGTCCGCTCCGCGGTAAACACCTCGTCTGCCGCGGTCCTCGCCTCCTGCTGGCGGCCTTCAACTTTCTGCCTGAACTCCTTTGCCTCGCCCGCCGCCGTCTCCAGAAACTGCTTCTGCTGCGTGCGCTCTTCGGCAATTCCGCCCAGCTGCGTCCTGGTCTGTTCCAGTTCCGTTGCGGCGGCCGCAACCCTTGCCTCCAACTCGGCTACGCGCTCAGTGTTGCTGCGTTCGCGCTCAATCGCCCGCTCCAGCTCAACCGCCGCCTGATTGGCTCGCGTTTGCGCGCTCTGGCCCTCGCTGTCCAGTTCGTAGCCGCGCTCAGTTAACGAGTGCTGGTTTGACTCGAGGCCCGCAATTTCTTCAGCGGACGCATTGATCTTCTCGGTCAAGCCGGAGATCTGTTGCTCCATCGCCAGTTGCTCGGCATCCATGGTTGCCATGCGGCTGGCCAGCACCACGCGCAGCTTTTCGCGCAACTCCGCGCGCACCGCCGCAAACCGCTCAGCCTTCGCGGCCTGGCGCTTGAGCGAGTTCATCTGCCGCGTTACTTCTTCAAAAATGTCGTCCACACGCGCCAGGTTCTGCTTGGCGCTTTCGAGCCGCAGCTCCGCAAGACGCTTTTTCGTCTTGAACCGCGTCACTCCCGCGGCCTCTTCGATAATGGTGCGGCGGTCGAGCGGCTTGGAGCTCAGCAGTTGCCCAATCCGCTCCTGCCCGATGATCGCGTAGCTCTCCGGCCCCAGGCCCGTGCCCATGAAGATGTCCTGAATGTCGCGCAGCCGGCACAGTTTGCCGTTCAGCAAGTATTCGCTCTCCCCGGTGCGGAACAGGCGACGCGTAATGACTACCTCACCCTTGCGTGGCGTGGAATGAAACTTTCTGCGGCGGATCTTGAGCACCACCGCCGGCGCTGCCTGCGGCCCCTGCGCCCCCTGCAGTGGGGCGGCGTTTTGGACGAGGTCTGTGCCGTGGGACGTTTCCCCAGTGTTCGCCTCCGAACCCTCTTCGTCAAGCACCTGTCCCGGCTGCTCGGCCGCAATCATCTCTTCGGCCTCAGCCGCGCGCAGCTTCCTAAGCTCCTCCTCGTCCCAGTCGGCCGGACCTTCGTGGTCGATCTCAACTTCAGGTTCAACCGGGATCGGCCCCTCATAGGCCTCGGGATCAACCATCGTCAGGCTCACTTCGGCCATGCCAAGCGGCTTGCGTTCGCGCGTCCCCGCAAAGATCACGTCCTGCATGTGCGTGCCGCGCAAGGTTTTGGCGCTCTGCTCGCCCAGCACCCAGCTCACCCCATCGAAGATGTTTGACTTGCCGCATCCGTTCGGCCCAACCACCACGGCAATTCCCGTGCCTGCCATCGCCAGATCTGTGCGGTCGCAGAAGCTCTTGAAGCCGAGGATGTGAATCTTCTTTAGTTTCAGCATGTTTACTCCAATTCGATGGGCTGCGGACGGCCCGCGCATTCAAGGCTTAAAAAAAGCCCCTGCCGCAGCCCATTGGGGCGCGCAAATTACCCTTCGAATACTGACTCTAAGGAGTGCGATAAGTCGGGTCAACGCCGGAAAAGGGCACCTTTGTGGATAAGGGGGCCGGAATTTGCGCCATGCCAGTTCCGCCAGAATGTCGAATGTGGTCCATCCGTTGCATTTCAATGATTTGGCTCGATTTTTCGGCTGTTTCAATCCCGGTGGGTCAAGGTATGCTTGCCGCATGCTGCCCGGCGGTCGATTGTTTCGCGCTTTCTGCGCGGTCGCGTTTCTTACTTCCAGCGCATGCGCCTTCCACGCGCAAACTGGAGCTCCGTCGCCCTTGATCGTTGAGGATCTAGGTCGAGGCACGGTCGCAATCGACGGCCCCTGGCAGTTCCGCACCGGTGACGATCCATCCTGGGCCAGTCCCGCCTTCGACGACTCAGGCTGGCAGCAGATCGACGTCAGCAAGCCCTGGGGCAATCAGGGGCACTGGGCCTATACGGGCGACGCATGGTATCGCCGTCACATAGACATCAAAGCGGAGCCCAACGGCGCAGGGGACGTTGCACTGTACATCCCAATTGCATCCTCTCCATACGAGGTTTACTGGAATGGCCGCTTCATCGGTCGCAACGTCCCCATGCCGGGGCAATCGACGGAGTCGCAACCGCCGCCCGCGATTTATCAACTGGGGAAGGGAGGCAGCGGTGTATTGGCCTTCCATGCGCATACTGTTCCGCTGGATTCCATTTCAACTGGAGACCAAAACGGCCTGATTGCCATCCCGCGCGTCGGTAACGATGAGGCAATCAGAGATTTCGCATCCAGCGAGCGGACAATCGTGTTGAGGAGCAGGCTCCTTACTGTCGTGCAGATTCTGATTTACGGGCAACTGTTCCTGGTTGGAGCCGTGGTTTGGTTGCGGAACCGCAATCAGAAGCTGCTCTTTTGGATGTCTGCCTTCCTGCTTTCCGCTGCTCTTTGGGCTTCAACCGATCTGATTCTGTTTCCGTGGATGGAGACCAACGTATTCGGCGGATTCACAACTGGAGGTCCCCCTCACTCGTTGGAGGACATCGCGCTCTGGTACCTGCTGCTTTATCTCCTCGATCTCGATCGCTATCCCGTGCTGGTGCGGTGGACGAGAATTCTGGCCTGCTTCACATTCCTCTTCGCCATCCTCGACTGCATGGTGTATTACATGCCGTCGATCGATGCGCATGCGTTGCTGTTCCAGGTTCTGGATGCGGTCTTTACGCTCGGATTCTCTGTGCCGGAAATTTTTCCGGTGATCCTGATCGTCCTTGCCTTTCGCAAGCATCTTGACCCCGCGCGCCGCCTCGTCGCCATTACCGCATTCCTTTCCGACATGTATTACGTCGTTGCACACACTGCTCAGCAAGGCGAGCGATTTACCCGGTGGACGCTTTACAACACCATGACGCAACCGCTGTTCACTGTGGACGGAGTTGAGGTCCCGATGCAGGCCCTCCTGTCATTTCTGCTGGCTTGCGCCATCGTCTATGCCGTTTATCGCTACATGGTCGAGCAGGGCCAGCGCCAGACCGCCATCGAGCTTGAATATCGCAACGCCCGCGCCGTGCAGCAGGTGCTTATTCCCGATGAAATTCCGGCGATCCCGGGATTCAAAATCCAATCCGTCTACAAGCCTTTCGGTGAAGTGGGCGGCGATTTTTTCCAGATATTGCCGCTGAAGAACGGTGGACTGCTTGCGGTGATAGGCGACGTTAGCGGGAAGGGAATGCCTGCGGCGATGACCGTATCTCTGCTGGTGGGCACGGTGCGCACGCTGGCGCACTTTGTCGAGAGCCCCGGCGAGATACTGGCGGCCATGAACCTGCGCATGCTGGGCCGGTCGCAGGGAGGGTTTACAACTTGCCTGGTGCTGCGCGTGAATGCGGATGGCGCGATGACGATTGCCAATGCAGGGCACATTGGGCCATACCATGAAGGCAGGGAACTGCCGCTCGAAAATGGCCTGCCGCTGGGACTCGCCGCGGATACAACTTACTCTGAATCCACTTTCGAGCTTGCTGAGGGTGGACAGCTCACGCTGATCACCGACGGAGTGGTGGAGGCGCGGGATACGAGCGGATCGCTGTTCGGCTTTGAACGCACCGCTGCCTTGAGCGTTGAATCCGCTGAGTCTGTCGCAACTGCTGCCCAGCAATTCGGACAAGATGACGACATCACCGTACTAACCGTGGCCCGATTGAGAGTTGGCCAAGCTGTCGCCCCGCGACATACCGCTCCCATTCTGTCGACCGGGTAGATACGGGCTGACGAGACCAAATCGCATTGTTGCTAATGGCCGGGGTCCAGCACAATTCCGTCAATCCCTGAAGCCCGCTCCATCTCGATGAATGCCTCGATCGCTTCGTCGACGAGTCGATATCTAAAAACCCGACGTTCAGCCAGCAACCCTGGATCGTCTGCACGAGAACGGCTCAGAGTGATCTGCGCGCCTGATGAATTAAGGCCAGGAATCGCTCCTTCGTAAATCACACCCTCTCGCCCCGCCAATGGAAAGACGCTGTCTTTAAGAAGGAGCGACCGCAGGACATCTTCCACTTCTCGCCTGCCAACAATGCCAAGAACGCGTCGCTCAGCGACACTGACATGCCTTGCAAACACAAGCTTCCTTAGTAGGAGCGATCTGCGGATGCGACCGCACACGTCACGAACCGGGCTTCCCCAAATCGCGTCGCATCTTGCAATCTCACGATCCTTCTCAGGCAGGTAATCCGGGTGCCAATCAGCCCGAAGCCTACCCGTCGGCAAGTGATCTGTTTCGCTTTCAACGCCGCGAATGAAATTGAAATCCTCTTCTGAGGCCAAACCCTGGTTCAAAAACAGAATCGGCAATAATGCATGAGCGGCCTCAATCGTGCCCATTTCTCCTTCAGCTACTGACTGAGCGATCTGGAGCGCCCTCCCAACAGATTGTTCTTCTGCCACTTGCCCCTCCTCAGCCCCAAGCTCTCAATGACATATCCCCTACCGGATTATCGCCCCAACCGCTTTACGAATTACCTTCTCAAGCGCCCGAAGCGCCTGTGGCCTTGGGAACCCCGGACGGCTCGCCAGCCTTATCGTCCTGCTCGACGCGCCCAGCAGCGGACGAAGCACAATCTCCCGCTTGCGGAACGAATCGGCCGCCAAAGCAGGTAGCAGCGTTGCGCCGTATCCTGCCGCCACCAGGTTCACCAGCGTGTCCAGCGTCGAGGCCTGCATCGATGCAGCCAATCCCGTCCGATGCGCTCGCGCTCCGCAGGCTTCCATTGCCTGGCTTGCGAGACAATTGCCGTCGGCCAGCACCAGCAACTCATCGGCCAGCGCTTCTTCATCCACCTTCGCCGCTCTTGCCAGCTTGTGATTTTGCGGCAGCGCTGCCAGCAGCGGCTCTTTGAACAGTGCCAGTTCCGTGATCTCTGGTGCATCGGGCGGAGTGGCCAGCAGGGCCGCATCGAGCCGGTGATTGCGCAGCCCGTCAATCAGCCAGCGCGTCTGGTCTTCCCACAACTCCAGCGTCATTCCTGGATACGCCTGCTTCAGCGGTTTCAGAATCAGCGGCAACAGGTACGGGGCCAGCGTGGGAATCACGCCCAACTTCAGCGGCCCAACCAGCGGATCGCGCGCCGCCCGCGCTACCGCCTCCATCTGCCCAGCCTCGGCGAGCGCCCGCTGCGCGTGCGCCAATATCTGCGCGCCCACCGGAGTCAGATCCACGCGCTTGTTGGTCCGCTCCAGCAGCGTCACGCCCAGCTCTTCTTCAAGCTTTTTGATCTGGCTTGAGAGCGTTGGCTGGCTCACGTTGCACACCTCGGCCGCGCGCCCAAAATGCCGGTGCTCCGCAACCGCAACCAGGTACCGCAATTCCTGCAGATTCATAGGCCCGATCCGGCGATATCGCCGCCGATATTCATCATAGTCCCAGCCAATCGTCATGGTAGTAACAATCGATTGTACTTATCGTCCGAATCTGCCTAATCTCTAGTTGTTCGCACTCACACGAGTCACGAATCACGATTTTTCAGCACGCGGCAATCCCCAAACACAAGGGCGAGCTTAATAGCTCGCCCTTGTCGTCTTTTGAACTCACCACTGACAACTGTTCACTGACAACTGCCCTTACGGCGTAAACAAGAATCCCCACGACGGATCGAGGTACACCCAGCGCGGCGCCTCAAACCAGCTCGTCGGCAACGCGGGAACATGCAATAGCGTGTGTCCTCCAGCGCAGAACATTTCGGTTCCGTTCCAGCCGAGAAAAGTGTGTGACGCGAGCCCCACCCGCGTCGGATTCGTGACAGGACGCAGGCAAACCGGGCAGCGGTTCCTCTGGTCGAGCAGCGCCCAGCGCAGTCCCATCAGGCTGAAGACAAATCCCGTGGCAAATTGCGCGAACTCAGCTGAGGGCGAATACGCACTCGTGAACCCGTAGGCCAGCGCCATTGAAGCGCAAAAAGCAATTGCGATCGCCAACCCCATCTTCGCCGCCAGAAAGAGCCAGCGTATGCATTGGCGCTTCCACGACGGCCGGTGTGCGCTGAAATTCGATTCGCCGAGCGAAACCGACACCACCGCAGGCAGCGCCAAAAAAGCCAGAAACAGCGCAAAACCGCCCAGCGCGCCCGTCCCCTGGGTCTCATCCACCAGCGCCACGCCAGCCAGGCTGCCCTCGTCTGGATCTTCGCCCGCAATTGCTATTGGTATGTGATTGCCATGCGCTGCCAACGCGGCCTGCCCCCGTTGCGACAGGTGGGCGATCACAAATCCCTCCGCTTCGGGCGCATTCTCGCGATCGTCAGCCGAGCCAAGCACCCACATCGCCGGATTGCCGGGCAGCGGCAACGAGCTTGACGGCGCAACACCGGCAATCCGCACCGTCTCGCCGCCAATTTGCAGAACGCGCCCAATCACCGCCGGATTTGCGTCAAAATTGTGGACCCACATCCTGTAGCTCAGCACAGCCTCGGGCAACCCACCCACGCCGGGGGCCTGGGTTGCCTGCACGAGCAATGGCACGCCCAGCACCGCAAAAAAGTTTGCGCTCACCCGCGCCACTTGCATTGTCTCTGTGCTGTCTCCTTGGACGGCCACCTTCTCTCGCGCGCTGCGGTAGTACGAAATCCCATCAAAAAAACGCTGCTTCGTCGTCTGCCATTCACGAAACTCGCCCGGCGTAACCGCCGCGACAGGCAGGCTCGACGAACCGCCGTCTTCGATCAGTACTACTCCAGGCCGCACCCGGTAGCGCGATGCGTCTTGTTCAGCGCGTACGCCGGGCAGGTTGCGCGCCACTACCGCGCACACGCACAGCGCGCAGGCCAGCCACAGAATGCAGTCGAGCGCCGGGCGATGCGCAAGCCTTGCCCGAATTGAAAATCGTCCACGCAGGCACCACGCATCGGCAAACGCGCCCAGGCAAAACCTCACCCGCTCTGTTTCTACGCTCAACAAACACTCCGTTGCCCGCACGGTTTCATGGCGAACGTGCCACAGTTCGCCGCGCCACTCCTTGCGCCAGTCGCTGCGCCGCTCGCTGGCCACAATCAGCGCTGCCGCGCCCAGCAGCCCGCGTTGCGCAGCGTAAGAGAGGCTTTGGAGCAGGGTCCTCATCATGCCGGCGATTTCACCTCGTCTGACGGGATTAACCGCTCCAGAAGGGGATACCGTTTTCGCGCGCCCTGAAGGGTCGACTTTCCGGCCGCGGTCAGCTTGTAGTATTTGCGCGGAGGCCGCTGCTCGGCATCGGCGATCGCCTGCCGTTCCCACTGCGAGCGGATCAGCTCATCGCGCTCCAGACGCCGTAGCGCCGGATACACCGTCCCGCTGGGCAGGCCGGTCATCTCCATCAGGTTGAAGCCGTACACGCTGCCCGCATTGATCGCCTGAAGGATTATTGCGGCCGTATGCGAAAGCTTGATCTCCCCAGCCATGCCGGAATTGTACCTATGTAGAAGGCTACTTGACAAGTGAATATGCAGAATGCTACATAGGGTATGTTGAAACTTCTGAAAGGAGCACTCCATGCTCCAGGCGCAGTGCCTTTATCGCAGCTATCGCGGCATCCCCGCGGTTCAGGATGTGAGTTTCACCGTTGCGGCCGGCGAGATTGTCGGATTTCTCGGTCCCAACGGCGCCGGCAAATCCACCACCGTGAAGATGATTACCGGCATGCTGCGGCCCGACGATGGCCGGGTGCTCTTTGAAGGCCGCGACATTCGCGACGATCTGCCTGCCTATCGCAGCCTGCTTGGTTACGTGCCTGAAGAGGCTCACCTTTACACCTATCTTTCGGGCCTCGAATACCTGCAACTCGTCGGCCGCCTGCGCGGCATTGGTGAAAAGCCGCTGCGCGCCCGGGCCGCGGAGTTGCTGCGCTTGCTCGATCTCGAATCGTGGCAGTATTCGCCTTTGTCCTCATACTCGAAGGGCATGCGCCAGCGCGTGCTGATTGCCGCTGCGTTGTTGCACAATCCCAGGCTGCTTATTTTCGACGAGCCGCTCTCCGGCCTCGATGTAGTCTCTGCGCGCCTTTTCAAAGACCTGCTTGAGATCCTCGCCGAACAGGGAAAAGGATCTCTCTATATCTCTCACGTGCTCGAAACTGTCGAGCAGGTATGCAATCGCGTTATCGTCATCGCCAAAGGCAGGGTTCTCGCTGATGCGCGCCCCGCCGAGTTAGTCAAGCTTAAGGGCCTGGTCAACCTGGAAAGCGTATTCGCCCAACTTGTTGAGCAGAGAGATACGCGCCGCGTCGCGCGCGACATCGTTGAGGTGATTGAGGCCAGCCATGCATGATTCCTTCCAGCGTTTGCTCACTTTCTCGGGTCCTGAAGTGCAGGCGCTCGGCGCGCAGGCGAGTCTCGGCGAACTTGTGCCTCCCGAGCGCAGCCAGTTCGCGCACCTGGTGCGGCACTTTCTGGCGCGCTTCTTCAATCACGAAACCGCATCCCCCGATGGCGACGCCAAAACCAGGCTCGTTCAGATTGCATTCGTCGCGGGCATTCCCCCGCTACTGGTCGCCGTTTATTTGTGGCCCGTCTATCACCCGTTTCCGGGCTGGCCAATCGGCACAAAGCTGGTTGGGCCGCCGCCATTTTGGGT
>JBEKCW010000012.1:0-29090 GCA_050014675.1 Occallatibacter sp.
GATGCAAGCCGTCCCCATAGAATCAATAGCTTGGCGCAAGAAAATCGCACAGATTTCGTACAGAAACCGTACAGAATCCACACAAAAACCGCACAGAACCGCGCAGAATCTGTGCCGCTATGAGGTTTTCCTCTGCAGCCTAGGCCTTCCGGCAAGGAATTCAGGCTAAAACAGCCGGAAGTTGACTTCAATCGTGATGCGCGTGGCCACGGCGTGACCATCTTTCATTCCCGGTTTAAACCTGTAATGAGGAATGGCTTCAAGCGCCTTTTCATCCAGGCCCTCGCCGAGACGCCGAACGATTACCGGGTTGCGCGGAATGCCCTCGGCATCGACGACCACCGTGATCATGCAGATGCCTTGATATTTGTTGCGGCGCGCTTCATCTGAGAACTCCGGCGTTGGCGCAAAGATGAGAACCGGCGGTTTGACGCCGTTGCCGGGCAGGAGGCCGTCGCCCCATCCCGGACCGATGGTATTGCCGGTGCCGTCACCGTACGGTCCATACTTGCCCGAACCAATGCCACCCCCATCGCCCGGCCCGTTGGCCAGCATGGTTACGTTGGTTGAGTTCGGCATGCCGATGTTGGGCAGCGAGGGATCGCTCGGCAGCGTGACCGGCTGCCTGACGATCGCCGGCTCAACCGCGAGCTTGGGATCGGCGATCGTGGGCACGATCGGCGTCGCAAGAGGCGTGGCAGTAAACTTTGGCGGGTTGCCGCGCCGTTGGGTCCGCCAGGTCGTGGGAGCCACTCCCGATGCCGCCGTTGTCGGCCTGAGGCGTGGCCGGCGCAAGTAGTCGAAAGTCGCTAAGATCGATGGACCTCAGCGGCGCGGCCGGAGTGAAATGATTCCTTGTAGTTTGAAGACCGAGGATGAGCAGCAACGCAATCAGCGCGCCGTTGAGGGCGGTTGAAGTCCCTATGGCCCACGGGTTGGTGTGGGGCCGCGATTCAAGAGTGACTGATGCGAAAAACGCTGCGCCGCCAGGTGCAGCGGCTTCTGATTTGAGGCGCGCGGAATTGGGCAGAGTCATTCTCACCTCTGTGCACAACACGCCTTAACCGACGATCTGAAACGCGAGATGAATCGCAGCAGCGATCGCGGAAGGCTGGCGGATAGACGCGGCTCGCGTGTTGTGGTCAACAACGATTCAGCAAGAACGGCCGCAACAGTCAGTGCGAGCGCTCCGGAAAGATTAGTTGGTGATCGCGCGTAATTCCGCCACAACGCGATCGAGAACTCCTGCCCAGTCTCCGGGAGACGCTTGTCGAAAGAGGCGAACACTGGGATACCACGGCGTGGTCTCGATCTGCTGCATCCAGCGCCAGTCTGAGAGATGAGGAAGAAGTATCCACACCGGCTTGGCCATTGCGCCCGCAAGATGCGCAATACATGTGTCGGTGGTGATGACCAGATCGAGCGTAGCCATCAGCGCGGCGGTTTCCGCAAGGTCATGGTCGCAGCCCGATCCATCAGTAATCTGAACCTCGCGCGGAAGAGTCGCAATCTGAGCTGCGGCGCCGCCCTTCTGCAGCGAGAACCAGTTGGCGCGAACAGCTTTAAAAAGCGGCAACAGCGTGCGGAGATGCATTGAACGCTGGGCATCGGCGCGGTAGCTGGGATTTCCGGCCCAGGCAATGCCGATGCGCGAGCCGGAATGTGTGTTCGGGAACAGCGCGCGCTTCGCGCAAATGCTGTCTGGTGCTGCGCCAAGGTAAGCTCCCGGCCAGGGAACGGTGTCAACTGTAGTTGAGAAGACTGCCGGAAGGCTCATTAGAGGACACTCAAAGTCGTAGTCATTCCGGGGCATGCCAGGCAAGCGGACTTCAGCAAGGCCGGCGCGAACTACGGCCAGCGAGCCGAGCAAACGCTCAACCGCTGGCTGGACTTCGAGGATCGGAAACCCGCCACGCGCCGCGACAAGGCAGGCGTATCGAGAGAACTGAATGGTGTCGCCAAGCCCCTGCTCGGCGTGCAGAAGGATGCGCTGACCACTGAGCGGCTCACCGCGCCAGCGAGGGCATGTAAAGGCGCGCGGGACCCGGTGAACTTCGCGGAAGTGCCAGCGGGATTCGTAGGCTGACCAGCCCCTGCGCCACTCCCCAAGCCGGAGTTGCGTGAGTGCGAGATTGTATTTTGCGCCAGCGTTGTCAGTGTCGAGGTCGGCGGCTTGCTGGTGAGCTTGGAGAGCTTGAGTAACGCAGTTCATCTCGAGCAGCGAGTTACCGCGATTCGATGCGGCGCCCTTGCTGCCCAGTGCTTCAGCGTGCTCAAACTCGGCGACGGCTTCGGCAAACCGGCGCTGGTTGTGGAGAACGATTCCCAATTGATTCGCGGCCTCGCCGTGGTTGGGATCGACGGCCAAGGCCCAGCGAGCCCACTCATAAGCGCCTGAGATATCGCGGGCTGCGAGCTGAAGCTGACACCATGCAATTAATGTTTCAATTTGCGCGGGATCGAGTCGTAGAGCGCGCTCGAGACATTCGCGGGCGGCGCAAAAGTGTTTGCGCTCGCGCTTGAGGGCGGCCAGGTTGATCCATCCGGACACAAGATCGGGGCGAAGCTGGATGGCACGGCGCAGAGCGGCTTCGGCTGCTGAATCGCGGCCCTGTTCGCGAAGCAGGCTGCCGAGGTTGATCCATGCCGCGGCATAGCTGGGCTTGAGAGCGATGGCGCGACGATAGCGGGCTTCAGCTTCACTTGCCCGGCCCAGGCGATTGAGCGCAAAGCCCGCGGCAAACTCAGCTTCGGCATAACGGGGCCGGAGACTGAGAGCGTTTCGGTAGTGGTCGAGCGCCTGGGCGAATTTGCCGAGGATAGCCAGCGCGTTGCCGAGTCCGAGATGCGCGCAGGCAAATAACGGCCTGCGGCATAAAGCAATTTCAAATTCGACAATTGCCTCAGAGGGTCGGCCTGAAGCAAGCTTTAGCTCGCCCAGACCCATGCGGGCTAATGAGCTCACTCCTCCCGAACGAAGCGCCTGGTTGAAAGCCTGCTCGGCATCATCGAACTGGCCAGTTGCTTTAAGAGCCTGGCCAAGCGCGATCCAGCCGGCGCCGATTCCAGGCGTCGCAGCGAGAGCAGCACGGGCCATGCGGATTGCGTGCTCCGTCTGCCCGCCCGCGAGGGCAATCAGGCTCATTCCAATGAGAGCCTCCGCATGCGAGGGATTGGTCGCAAGAATGCGTTGGTAGGCAAGCGCCGCCCGAATCATCTGCGGAGCGGGTCGTGCAGTCGATGAAGACTGCTCATGAATGGCCGGCAACAATCGCACCTCAATCAAGAGAGGTTGCACGGGCCGGTACAGCTAACGGACAAATTTCTTTGAGAAATCTAATGGCTGTTGCCCCATCCTCCCGAGCGCAGTCGAGGGATCTGCTTTTTGAGCTTCTCTGCGAAAAGGGTGGGATGGGCCGACTACGACGCCGTTCCCTGCCCCTGGTTTTGCCAGTTAGTGAGAGGCTTGGCGCTGAACCGGCCGCGGATTTGGTTGATGGCCACGAGCCACGGAACCACAACCGAAAATGCGAACCGCGCCAGCACCGCGTTCAAACCAAATCGCGGTAGAAATCGCCAGTCGCGATGAAATGCGTACCATGCTTCGAGAAGAAAGACCAAAAGAATCGGGATGCGGGTCCACGGTACGACGATGAGAGACGCGACCTCAAAAAGACAGCGAGCGGCATTGCGAAACAGCCGCGACCAGCGCACTCCAGCCTGGCCATCGCTGATGGCATAGCGCTTCATCTGGCGGCAGGCAGTGCGAAAAGTGTTGAGCGGGCGGTAGAGGGCCTTGGCGTTAATCACAAAGTCTGGTTGGGTCTGGCGACGCGCCGCCAGATCGAAGAGAGTGTCTTCGCCGACGAGCACAGTCTCCGGAAAACCCCCGATCCTCTGACAGAGGTCCCTGGTGAAGGCCATGGAGCGTGCCGTGCACGACTTGGTGGGCTCCGTAGGCGACAGCTTGACGGAGAAAAAGGGCGCCGAGGCAACGTCCCACACGGTGTGCGCGGCAGGATCGAGGCAGGTGCCGCCGAGGGCGTATTCTGCGTGGCCGGCTGCAATGCGAGCAGTCAGGTTCCTGAGCCAGTCGGGGGCATAGGTGCAGCCGGCGTCGGCGCATGCGATTATGGACGATTTGGCTGCGGCGATGGCTACGTTGCGGCCGCGGGACACCGGCCCTTTGGAGTGCTTCTGGCTGCAGGACTCGTCGCGAATGGCAATCAGCCGGGGTTCACGGGAAGCGGCATCGGCCAGCCACTCCCAGGTGCCGTCGGTTGAGCCGCCGTCGACGATCACTACCTCGGCTGCCGGGGGCTCCTGCGCAAGCAGGCTTTCGACCACCCGCTGAATATCGCCAATTTCGTTGAGCTCGGTGGCGACAATGCTGACGGGCTGCATGAAATGAGTATAGCGAGCCGATCGAAGCGGCTAAACGTTGACCCGGGGTGCGGTTTGACGATAGAATCGTAGAGTTTGGCGCTGCGCCCCGAACAGGGGTGCGCGGGAACGCGCCGGGGTCACCGCCAAAATCGGGCGTGTGTGCGGCCCGCCTTCCGATGCAGTAACAGCCTGTATCCGCCCCACCGCAAAACCGGATTTTTGTGAAGTTGATGCGCTGTGTTTTCTGCGCGGCGCTGGAGGATTTGTCATGTACGCAGTCATTCGCACCGGAGGCAAGCAGTATCGCGTTGCGCCCGGCGATGTGGTCAAGATTGAAAGCGTCGGGTCTACCGATCAGACGATCGAATTCAGCGATGTGCTGGCTGTTTCAGGCGAGCCGGGTACGATTTCCAAGCCGTCGACCGCGAAGGTTACAGCCGAAGTCCTCGGCGAAGGTCGCGGCGACAAGATCCTGGTCTTCCACCTGAAGCGCAAGAAACAGTACAAGAAGCTGCAGGGGCACAGGCAAAACTTTACCGAGGTTCGCATCAAGGCGATCGAAGCTGATGGTGTAACCTACGGCGCAAGCTAGCGCTTGCGCAGCTTTTAGGCTTCAGCCTTCAGTTTTTCGTGCTGAGGATGGGCTTGGGATTTACAGATTAATTAGCTGAGAGCTGACGGCTGAGTGCTGAAAGCTTGGCTTACGAAGGGAATTGAGCAATGGCACATAAAAAGGGCGGCGGAAGTTCAACAAACGGGCGCGATTCGAATGCGCAGAGGCTGGGCGTGAAGGCGTTTGGCGGCCAGCTGGTTACAGGCGGATCGATCATCATGCGTCAGCGCGGCACCAAGATCAAGCCGGGCGTCAATGTGGGCATTGGTTCCGATGACACGCTCTTTGCGAAGGTATCCGGGCGCGTGAAGTTCAGCGATCACGGAAACCGCGGACGCTTTGCTTCCATCGAGCCGGTTGCATCGGAGTAAGCCGGCGCGAATCGAGAGATTCGGCAGCATAGGTTCGGGCGAGACTGGATCGAGCAAAACAGAATCAAGCCAAACAAAAGGCCATGGCAATCGCCATGGCCTTTCTATTTCGGAATTCCGGTTTCTAAACTTCTGACTCGTGCCCCTTGAGGTTGCGGTTGAGGACCTTGTCCACAACCTTCTCAACATCGGTGAGGAAGAAGCTGTTGGAGTGCTGAACGGCGACCTGCGTGCCGGTATGTCCCAGCGCGGAGGCAATCTCGTTCCAGCGATAGATTGTGGAATTGGCCGGCATAACAACAGGCTGAGTGGCCGGCGCAGGCGAGGCGCAATAGGATGTCCAAACGCCGAGCACTACCAGGATCGCGCTCTCATAGACAAATTGAAGCGGCTCAGTAAGAGACGCAAACCGCGATGCGATTGAAGCGTGAACAAAGTCGTTGGCGGCCAACAAGCCGAAACCGAACGACAGTCCAAAGGCCATATCCCGTGCCGAGAGGCGGAGCGCATTCATGCAGACGCACAGGAAACCGAGCAGGCACAGCTCAAGGATGCTGACCGAGCGCATCATGCCGTACGCAATATCAGGAATCACCATGATTCCGCGATGCGCAAACGACACGGTCGAGAAGGTAACGATCAGCGAGACCAATGCCGCCCAGCGAAAAACCACCACGCCGAACTTCATGAGTCCAGGCAAGGCGGCAAGTGCGGCGCGGAAGATCTCAATGCAAACGAAGAACAGCAACGCGGCACTGGCAATGTAGGCGCCCCAGAACACCAGGAAATACGCCATATACCAATTGAGTGCGTTGGTCTGTTGGTAGGCCGTGAGGAGGAGTAGTCCAACCGGCGTGGAAATCACGCGCAGGACAAGATATATCCCCATGGCGCGGAAGCGAACGTGCAGCTTCTTCCGCCAGAAGAGGAAAGTGAGAGTCGCGGTGAGTAGAAACTCGACCACACCCATCATCGACATTAATTGTGCTGAGGACATAGACACCTGTGCGTTAATCCTGAGAGCTTTCACAGGATAGCGCTAAATGGCGTAAGCCTCAACTGGAATTGTCCAGACCGCGTTGGCACTTTCGTGCCATTACCTTGGTGTGGTTACCCTGGGGCAGCCTATTTAGTTGGCGCCATTGGGATTCGTCGGGCAGGTCGGGAAGCCAGGAATGCACCCCGGGACCGGCAAATTTGCCATTGCTGCCTGGTGGCTCTTCACCGCGGGAACAGTCTTGGGAGTAATGGCGGCAGCGACGCCACCGGCAACAACGACAGAGAGAGCGAAAATGCGAAGGGCGAGTTTCATAATTAGTAACCTCTTAAAGTCAATTTTCTGTTGGGGGGTGTCCCCCATACACAATTGGAATCATACCCAAAATTGGACCTCAAGTACAGAGTTTTCATCAAGATCAATAAATTATAACGACTTTGATTACTGAGGTCACATACCACATAGGTAATCGATTTAGGTAACCAGCTTACGCCCAATGCGCGACAATGAAAAACCTTCCATACATGGTAAAATTATCGTTAGAGCGACATCGGCAAAAGCCCACTGATTTCAAGCGTTTAATTCCCAGAACCTTACTCGGGATCGAACCCCGGGAAACGGCGGAATTCAGGTTGAGCCAAGTCGAAGAGAACAGGACTTATGGCGACTGAACCGATTGGCAGCATACCCCCGCCCGACGATTCAAACTACACAGGCGACAGCATCCGCGTTCTGGAAGGATTGGAAGCGGTAAGGCTCCGCCCCGCCATGTACATTGGCTCGACTGGTGAAATGGGATTGCACCATCTGGTATACGAGGTGGTCGACAACTCAGTCGACGAGGCGCTGGCCGGCTACGCCAAGAAAATTGAAGTCGTGATCCACGTCGACAACTCCATCACGGTTGTAGACGATGGCCGCGGCATTCCCGTCGACATGATGGACCTGCCCAACGGCGTTCGCATGTCGGCGGTCCAGGTGGTGCTCACCAAGCTGCACGCTGGCGGCAAGTTCGACGCCTCAACCTACAAAGTCTCTGGCGGATTGCACGGCGTGGGTGTGAGTTGCGTCAACGCGCTGAGCCAGGAGTTCAACGTCGAAATCTGGCGCGACGGCCACACTTACGAGATGGATTTCAGCTGCGGCCTGCCCACCAGCGAGTTGCGCCAGGCGGGAACCAGCAAGAGGCGCGGCACCAAGATACACTTTCTGCCCGACAAAACAATCTTTGCCACCACCGAGTACAACTACGACACCCTCGCACAAAGGCTGCGCGAACTCGCCTTCCTCAACAAGGGCCTGGAGATTTCCCTCACCGACGAGCGCACCGCCGACTCGAAGACCGGCGAGGCCAAGCGGACCGATTTCCGATATGCGGGCGGCATCGCGGAGTTCGTAAAGCATCTGAATCGCGGCAAGCAGGTTTTGCACGACAAGCCGATCATGATGGAAGCCGCGCGCTCTGGCGTCGAAATCGAGATCGCGCTGCAATACAACGACAGCTATTCCGAAACGGTGTTCAGCTTTGCCAACAACATCAACACCGTCGATGGCGGCTCGCATCTATCCGGATTCCGCACCTCGCTGACGCGCACCATCAACGCGATCGGCCAGTCGATGGGCCTCTTCAAGGACCTGAAAGAATCGCTCAGCGGCGACGATGTGCGCGAAGGCCTGGTGGCCGTGGTAAGCGTCAAGCTGCCGCAGCCGCAGTTTGAAGGGCAGACCAAAGGCAAGCTCAATTCCGACATCGCCGGAACGGTGCAGGCATTTGTGAACGAGCGCCTGGGCGGATTCCTCGAGCAAAATCCTCCCGTGGCGCGCAAGATCATCAACAAAGCCATTGAAGCGGCACGCGCCCGCGAAGCGGCGCGCAAAGCACGCGACCTTACGCGGCGCAAAGGCGCGCTCGATGGTGGCGGATTGCCCGGCAAACTGGCCGACTGCTCCGAGCGTAATCCTGACCGCTGCGAGCTTTATCTCGTCGAGGGCGAGAGCGCAGGCGGCACGGCCAAGCAGGGCCGCGACCGGCGCTTCCAGGCCATTCTGCCGTTGAAGGGCAAAATTCTCAACGTTGAGAAGGCCCGCTACGACAAGATGCTGGGCCACGAAGAAATCCGCGCCATGATTACCGCGCTCGGCACGGGCATCGGCAAAGATGACTTCGATCCTCTCAAGCTGCGCTACGGCAAAATCATCCTCATGACCGACGCCGACGTTGACGGATCGCATATCCGCACGCTGCTGCTCACGTTCTTCTTCCGCCACATGACCGACTTGATCAAGCGCGACAACGTTTACATTGCGCAGCCGCCGCTCTACAAAATCAAGAAGGGGCGCTTCGAGCAGTACATCAAGGACGATCGCGAATTTGTGAAGGTGATGGTGAGCCGCGCGTCTGAAGGCATGGTGGTCCGGCACGGCGAGAACGCCAGCAAAATCGAAGGCGCTGACCTCACCAAGTTCATGGGCACGCTCAATGAGTACCTGGGCTTCGTCGAGAAGGTTGACAAGCGCATCCGCAACGAGCGATTGACTGAGCTGCTGGCGCGGGCCGAGCTTATTCACCGCGCCGATTTCACTTCGAAGACTGAAAGCGATGTGCCTGAGAAACTCGCCGGCCTGCATCAGCAACTGACTGAGCTCGCCGACCAGTTCCAGATCAAGGTGCACACTCCGGTTGAAGATGAGGAGCACCACACCTGGTCGATCAGCTTTACGGATTCGCAGGGCGCAACGCGCTCCATCGACTGGACGCTGGCATCGAGCCCCGAATTCAGGCAGATGATGTCGAAGCATTCGCTCATCAAGCAATTCCTCGAGCCGCCTTTCCTTGTGGAGTTTGCCAAGGCAGCGGCGGCAGAGGCCAGCGCTGAAGAAGAAGCCGATGCCGAGGGCGCACCCGCGCCGGCAAGCGTTGAGACCAAGGCCGCGGCAAAGCGCAGTTCGAAGATTCCGCGTGAGCCGGTTGAGAAGCAGACAGCGCGCGAACTGTTTGCCTACATCGTTGAGCAGGGCAAAAAGGACTACCAGGTGCAGCGCTACAAGGGCCTGGGCGAAATGACCAGCACGCAGCTCTGGGAGACGACCATGGATCCCGACCGGCGGACGCTGCTGCGCGTAAAGCTCGAAGACATTGCGGAGACCGATGCCATCTTCACCACGCTGATGGGCGAAGACGTTGAAGCGCGCCGCAAGTTCATCGAGGATAATGCGCTCGATGTAAAGAACCTCGACATTTAGCGTGCGAGTTGTGGAGCTGTGAAGCGAGTTCCGCTAAGCCATTGAATTGAATCAACCGGTTTTCACCGTTTCACGGGGAAAAAATAGCCGATCAGTTTCTGTTGGATTGGGCGGACTTCAGAGCTGCCTGGAAAGCGGCCACGCGGGCTGCGCGGCGGGCCTGTTCCCGGCCTTGGGCCGTGGCTTTGGCGGCCTGTCGGTTGCGCGCCATTACGACTACGGCTTCAGTACCGAAGCGCAGGTTGCCCAGATTTTGCAGGCAGAATTCGACAATTGCCGAAACCGAAGTGCGGTTGCGGGCTGCAAAGACGCGGGCATCCTTATAGATGGTTTCGTCGACGGTAACGGTAATGTTTGGCATAAAGGTCTCTGATTGAGATTGTGCGCCGGGCAGGGGAAATTAACTGCAAGTGCAGCGGGGCTAGCGGGGTCAGCGGGGTTAGCGGAGCTAAAATCCTGTGAGTCAGCGGGTTAGCTTCCATCCCCGGCCCCCGAAGGCGAGGGACCGGGGGCACCCTCAGCTTGACAATCTGCGGAGCAAAGACGGCGTCTCAAGCTCCCGCGGGGAGCGCAAGATGTCAGGTAGGTCAGGGTTTCAACCCTGACTGAAACCCTGGGAACCGCGCCGTCTTTCCCAAAAAATAAAGAACGCGGCGCAGCCGCGTTCAAACCCCGCCCCAAATTCAGCCCCCCTCGGGGTACCTCGCCGGCTTCGGGCCTCCCGTTTCCAATATCGCCTCACCCCTCCCTGCGCTATCCTTTCAAACTAAGGCATCTCTCCTAAAGATCCAACGTTTGGGTGCCCCATCCTCGCCGCGTCTTTGTTTTTGCGGCTAGGGGGGATCGCACTTTATCGAGACAAGAGACGCCCCGAGAAGCCTTCATGTCCATCTACAGGTCCCTTTCTGCACCCTCCCCGTGAGCACTTTACCGTGCTTGGACCTAGGCGGGAGGCCTACGCAATTCTTTCCGCTCTACACTTACGACGAAGACGGTACCGCGTCTCCACCGACAAGCGCTCCGGCATCGTCAACGACCCCAACCGCGAAGACGATCCCGAATACATCGTCCGCCTCATCGGCCAGGTGGTCACCGTAAGCCTCGAAACCGTCCGCCTCGTCCGCGAGCTGTCAACCTTACCCCTCCTCGCCGAGCCTCAATACCAGCCAAGCTAACCCGCTTACTCGCAGCATTTTAACTCCGCCAACCCCGCTAACTCCGCTAGCTCCGCTGCCTTTGCAGTTAATTATCCCCGCCAGGCGCACAATCTAAATCAGAGAAATTTATGCCAAACATTACCGTTACCGTCGACCAAACTGCCTATAACGAGGCCCGCGTCTTTGCCGCCCGCAACCAAACTTCAGTTTCGGCAATTGTCGAATTCTGCCTGCAGAATCTGGGCAACCTGCGTTTCGGCAATGAAGCCGTAGTGGTAATGGCGCGAAACCGCAAGACCGCGAAAGCCTCGGCCGACGTCCGCGAACAGGCTCGCCGCGCCGCCCGCGTGGCCGCTTTCCATGCCGCCCTCAAATCCGCCGAAAACTGAGAAAAAGTCTTTAAAAACGGTGAAACTGTGAAAGCCGGTTGATTCAATTCAATGCTTTACCGGCACTCCCTTCACAGCTCCACAGTTCGTGCTCCCCTTCACGCCACAAGCTACCGCCAACGCAAGCGCCCATTAAACTAACTAGATGGGGACCGGCCTGATATTGGGCATTGAGACATCGTGCGATGAGACTGCCGCGGCGGTAGTGGAGCGCGGACGGCGGAGTGTTTCGTCGGTGGTTGCGTCTCAAATTGCCACTCACGCACGCTATGGCGGCGTGGTGCCGGAGTTGGCCAGCCGTGAGCATTTGCGCGCCATTGTTCCAGTGGTGCGAGCGGCGCTGGAGCAGGCCGGGGTTGAACTGAAAGAGTTGGACGCAGTGGCTGTAACTGCGGGGCCGGGATTGGCCGGCGCGCTGCTGGTTGGAATTACCTATGCGAAGGCGCTGGCCTATGCGAACCAGCTGCCGCTGATTGCGGTGAATCATCTTGAGGGGCACATTCATGCAGTGCTGCTGCGCGAGCGGGAAGAATGCGAGACGCGGAAAGCTGAGGAGCAGGCGCTGGCGCTGGTGGTGTCAGGCGGGCATACTCACCTTTACCTGGCGCGGCCACGTGGCGGATTGTGGAGTTACGAGCTGATTGGGCGCACGGTGGACGATGCAGCGGGCGAGGCATACGACAAGGTGGCGAAGCTGCTGGGGCTTGGCTATCCGGGTGGACCGTGGATCGATGCGCTGGCGCGATTCGGAGATCCCAATGCAGTCGCCTTCTCGTTTGCGCAGGTGAAGGCGAAGGCGCACTTGCGCGGAAAGACGCCAAGGACAAAGGGAGCAGAGATCTCACCGATTGCCGATCTCAATTCGCATTTTCTTTTCTCATTTTCGGGAATCAAGACGGCGGTACTGCGCTACGTGGAAGTGCATGGATTGCGGGAAGAAGCGAAACGAAGAGCCGATCTGCTTTACCCGGCCCGCGCGGTGATTGATGGGGGAGGGGCCGACCGCGTAGTTACACTTCCGCAAACGAAGGAAGAGGCATTGGCGCTTTGCACAGAGAGCACACTGAACCTGGTTGCGAGCTTTCAACATGCGGTGATCGGGGACTTGATGAAGAAGACGTTCGGCGCTGCTGAGCGGTTGGGAACGGAGCGGGTGCTGGTAACGGGCGGCGTGGCTGCGAACCGCGAGTTGCGCGAGCGATTCAGCGATGAGGCGGCGAAAAGAGGACTCGAGATTTCGTTTCCGACCAGGATGCTTTCGACCGACAACGCGGCGATGATTGCGGCGGCCGCGTGGCCGCGTTTTGAAGCGGGCGAGTTTGCGCCGGCGGAGTTGAGCGGCGATCCGGCGCTGAGGCTGGCTTAGCACGGTGCAGTTGTCAATGAAGGCGACAGCTCGTGAAAGGCTTAAGTGCTTGAAAAAGCGATGCCACGGGTAATGCCGGACGATTGCAGGCAATTCCGCAGAGATTCGTTAAGCTAATAACATTCATGCCGAAGTAAGTGGAGCGGGAGCGAATTCGCACGCGAATTCACCGCTCCTTTTTCTTTGAGGCGGTTTTTGTGGAACGGGCGTTGAAGAGCCCGACCGTTAGATTTAGGGGCCTCAGATCGAGGCAACCGACTGCACATCACACTCACGAGATTGCGTTGGGCGTGGACTTCAGGTCTGCGCCGCACATACCCGTGTGCGCTCAAAAAACGGGGATGGGCGAATCCCGGTGAAGAAGAAGGACGAGACAGAGATGAGACTCACGAACAACAGATGGTTGCGTGTTGCAAGGCTGACGATGCTTTGCCTGGCGGTGATCGGGTTGGTAACGGCCGCGCACGGACAGGCCGTGGTAACGACCACAGTTCAGGGAACAATTTACCTGGCGAATGGGCAGCCTGGCGGCGGAACACTGACGGTAAGCTGGCCTGCATTCAGCACCGCGGCGGGGCAACTGGTGGCTGCGGACCAGACAAGCGTGACCATCGGCAATGACGGATTTGTGAGTATCAACCTGGCGCCGAACCAGGGAGCGGCACCGGCCGGCCAGTTTTATACGGCGGTGTTCTACATGAGCGATGGCTCAGTGAACACGCAGTACTGGATTGTGCCCGCGGCGGCGCAGGCAACGCTGGCGCAGGTTCAGGCGCAGGTGATGCCGGCGGCGCAGGCGGTTCAGGCGGTGAGCAAGGCTTACGTGGATGGGCTGGTGGCAGAGCTCACCGGAAGCTTGCTGACTGCGTCGGGCGGAAACCTGAGTGGGCCGTTGTTCTTGAACGGAGATCCGACGCAGCCTTTGCAGGCAGCGGACAAGCACTATGTGGATTCGCAGGTGTCGACGGCGATTCCGCTGGCTGGGGGAAATATGAGCGGGCCACTGACGACTCCGGGAGTGAATGGAATCGAAGTGCCTGCAGGCTCTCAGCAATCGACACTGCAGGCGGCGATGAATGCCGCGGGGGCGAACGGAGCGATGGAGATTCCGCCGACCTACGCGGGGACGGATACGTTCGCCAATCCGAATGGTGTTCGCGTGGTGGATATGCGAACGAGCGTGGCGCAGCAGGTTGAGCGCAGCGTGAAGGAATTCGGCGCGGTCTGCGATGGGGTAACGGATGATACGAGTGCCCTGCAATCGGCGATCAATTACGCGCAGGCACACGGAGTGGCTTTGACGATTCCGGAGGGAACGTGCAAGACGCGGACGCTGAACTGGCATGGGGAATCGATTGGCGGTTTGGGCAAACAGGTTTCAGCGCTGATGGGATTTCCGGGGCAGGATGTGCTGGCGACAACCGCAGACAATCCAAACATTTTGAGTTACACGCGGCTGCACGATTTGACGATCTACGTCGATCAAAGCCAGGACGTGAGTTGTTCGCAGGCGGTAGGCCGGGCGGCGGCAGGCAGCTGCCAGTTGAATCGTCCAATGGAGAGCAACACCATTTTTTCGCCTGGCGGCAACGGACTGACAGGAACAGCGGGAAGCGGCAACGGATGGGCGGTGGGCAATTGCGGCATTGCCATGCTGGCGACTACCGGGGCGGGTGGCAACGGACTGAAGAATGCGCAGATTGAAAACCTGGAGATTGTTTCGACCGGAACCGACCCAATGGCCGCGCAATACCCGGGAGCGCACTCGACACACAGCTGCGGCCTTTATCTTGCGCAATGGCCACAGTGGAGCGAATTCAAGAATATCGACATTCGCGGGTTGAACACGGGCATAGCGATACCGGCGCTCCCAGTGGCGACACCCGCGGGATTGCTGGCTGACTCGAACCGCTGGCAGAACATCACGATTCAAGCCACACATGGATTTACAGCGGCCGCCGGTTGCAACGACATTCTTGACGACTTGACGGCGATGGCGGGCAACTCGGCGGCAACAGGCGAACCACCGACGGGAATTGTGCTGGATCTCGCAAGCGCGCAGGAGGGATGGACGGTACGCAACACAGTGGTGATGCCCAGCTGGAACGCAGTACAACCTGCGCTGACGGTGACGGCAGCGAGCGGTGCCGTAGCGGGTGTAACGCTTGGCACAGAACACGGGTTGGGATGGGATCCTTACGGAACCACTGTGCCGGTAACGTTCAGCGGAAGTTGCACTGCGCAGGCAAACGCGACGGTGAACACGAATGGATCAATCAGTGCCATTAACGTGACACAGGGCGGCTCAGGCTGCTCGTCGACCACTACGGCAAGCATCAATGCTCCGGGAAACTGGGATACGGCCGCACCTGTGAACCTGATCGGCGGACAGAACATGACATTCTTCGCCGGCAGCATGTTACGCGGACACGGAGGATACACGGTATGGAACGCGACCGGCGCGCAGAGTTACGGAACGCAGGTGAATGGCGGCGGAGGGAATCTGCCGGGCGGCGGGAGTTATCCGGCATTTATCGCCAATAACAGCGTGGGGTCGACGCTCCAGGTGGATCAGTTTCCGGGCGCGAACTTTGGAGCCAAGCTGCAGGCCTGCGTCAACGCCGTGAATACAAACTTTGGCGGAATCTGCGACGCGCGGAATTTTACCGGCAGCCAGACGGTGAGCGCCAATCTCACAATTTCCACGCCGAATACAACTGTGCTTCTGCCATGCGCGACCATCACGACCACTAATCAGGTGATTGTTACGGCGGGCACACGCAATGTTGCCTTGCGCGGTTGCGCAATGCGGGGCGGTTCGACGGCGAGCGGGAGCCAGGGCGGTACAGCATTTGCGTTTTCAGGAGCAGGCGCAGTTATCCAGGTGGGCGACCCCACTTACACCGTAGATACACCGGGATTCCACATGGATAACTCGGTGATTAATACCACCGGGTCGACGAATGCCACTGCGCAAGGACTAGTTACGTACAGGACGCAGGAAATCGATCTCGAAGATATGTATTTTCTGGGTAACTCAAACCAGACGGGAATGACGCTGGACGGAACCGGAAACTACGCGGGTGGAACTATTCGGAGCGTTCAATTCGATGGATTTGGAATTGCGGTGAATGCAATCGGGCACCAGGTGGCGAATCCTGCGACGACCGATTGGATGAACGCGAGCACATTTGTGCGGCTGCATATTGATTGCCCGACAAGCAATAGCAATCCGATAGCGGGAACGATTGGCATCAACCTGCAACAGGGCGACGGGAATACGTTCACGGGCGGCGACGTTGAGGGATGCGCGACGGCTTTGCACCTGGGATCGAATGCGCAAAACAACACGATTATCGGGTTACGGAATGAGAACTCGACGAGCCAGGTGATGGCGGACGCAGGGAGTTCCTATAACAACTGGATTACCGGCGGCACCATGTTTACCGGTCAATTAACCGATAACGGGACCCGCAACAGTTTTCAAGATACCTTCCATCGCAGCTTTAACGGGATCAACGGTGACTGGTATGGAAGCCAGCAGGACGCGACGGTGACCAATCACTTCCGCCTGGGAACCGGCGCGGGAAATGAACGCGGACTGCTGAATGAGTATCAAACGGATTCTGGTTACCGATGGACGGAGGGACTGAGCGATGCAACGGGCGGCGAGCAGTTTTACCAGATCCTCGATCAGCTGAACAACGTCTATAGGCTTTCGATAGGACAGTACAACAACGGGCAATCGAGCACTAACAATCAGACGGCCATGAATTCGGCGGGGACTGGCGCCGTGGTGCTGAACAGCACATCTCACTCGGGAACCGGGGGCGTGATTTTCGGTTCGGGTGGCGCGACTCCAACTACGGTTGCGACCGTCAATAACAGCGGCAACGCGCAATTCAACGGAACGCTGCAGGTGGGTGGCACTGCTCAATCAACAGGCACCATGACGGTGCGGAATAACGCCGATGCCGAAGTGGATTACTACCTTTGGCCGGGATTGACGACCAGCCAGAAAGGGTCGTTCACTTACAAAGACTGGAACGGAAACAGCCAGTGGTACATGCTGAAGGACTCGACTAATAACTGGGCCTTGAATTCGGCGCTCGGCGGACTGGACAGTTTCAAAGCGTATCAGAGCACGAACAGCGGCGACACTTACATTAATGCGAGTAACTCGAGCGGTCATATCCGGCTCAATTACGAGTCCGGTTCAGGCGCGGAGACAGATATTTACTCGGGTTCCAGTTCTAACCTGGTGGCGTCATTTCTGGGTCCCACTTCGATCAAGCTACCCGGACTGGCGTCATCGTCTGGGCATTATTGCCTGCAGATCGATAACTCCGGATACATTACGAATACCGGAATCTCTTGCGGGACGGGCTCGGGAAACGGCACTGTAAGCTCGGGTAGCTCAGGGCAGATTGCATATTACACAAGCAGCGGCACAACCATTGCGGGAGTCAGCGCCGTTCCCGTCGCGGCAGGCGGGACAGGATCAACAAGCGCTTCGGGTGCTATGGCGAATCTCTTGCCTGGAGTGGCGACCGACGGGAATCAGGGCATCATGGTCGCTGGCGCCGCCGCGGCGGCCACGGCAAACTTCGGCCAGAATAACGGATCGATCAACGCATCCAGTTGCGGACTGTCAACCGCCCCGGCCTGGTGCCCTGGTGGAACCGATGGCGGCGCGTGGGCCAACGCGGCCATCGCGCAGGTAAAGCAAAACACGTTCAACTCCATCGCTAACAGTTACGGCGTGGTGAGCCTCGACCCGACGCAGGGCATTTACAGTGTGTCAACACCTATCGTGGTTCCTTATGGCGTGATCTTCGATTGTAAGGGCGCAGCCGTAAATTGGGCGGGGACAGTGGGTAGTGCAAGCGGAGGCCACGTTGCTCCGAACGGCCCTTTTATACTTGCCGGAGTGTGGGGAAACGGGAACCCGCGCGGTGTCTTACGCAACTGCCACATCTCGAATCATGGTCAGGTTACATCGCAATATCAAGACACGGTGAGCGGAAGCACAAATTACACCTTCGGCGTTCTCTTAGGTGGTGACCCCAATGGAAATCTTGTCCCCTCAACCGATTGGGCATCGAACTTCGAAATATACGGAAATTCGATTTCAGGATTCAATGCCGGAATCGCAATCGGGAACGCTTCGATCACGAATGACATAAAAGACAACAACTTCAATGGAAACCTGAATGCTGTTGGAGATGGGACGCTCTTTCCTTGCGGGGGAGGCATAGCAGCCAGCGGAGAACTGCTACGCATCAGTGGCGGTCAAATGTACGGGAATGCCGGGAACGGGCTTGCGCTGCACTGCAATGACACATATGCGCTCTCGGATACAAGCGTGGACTACAGCGATTCAAAAGGGTGGATGACCGCCGTTTCAACCGCGTACCTTGGCGCACCCGCGCCGTCAAACCCGATTTTGCAGTCTGAGATTGCGGGAGCGGGTGTGCAGGTGTCGGCAGTGAATGTACACCTTGAGCAATTTTACGGGCCACTGTTTCAACCGTCGAATGTCTCCACGCTGGCTTTTACTGGTGGCATGATGGCCCTGCAGGGTAACGGTATCGTTGGTGAATCTTATTACTGTCAGATTACGGGCGCGCACACCGCAATATTCAGTATCCAGTCAACCGGGTATGGTCCCACGCCACCAACGGGAACCTACTTTCAGGTGGCGTCTTCAACGTGCGCAAGCGCGAACGGCGTGCAGTTTACGGGCGCGACAACGGCTGTGGTGTCTATATCCGGTACCAACTACATCAGCGTCACTGGAACCACAACAGCCACACTAACGGTCACCGCGCAGCAAGCCGATACCGGGACGTTTACGCAGGACAAGGTGAGTCCAACCTACTGCGCGATCACCAACCCTTCAACCGGGCTATACATCGCCAACATCACGGTTGCGAATGACTACAATATCTCGGAAAACTTCATCCCTTCCGGGCTGACGACATGCTCGGTGCTGAATGGGCAGACGCTCAGGACGGCGCAGTATATCCAATCGTCCAGCTTGGCAACAAGCGCCACTCAACTCATTGCGGATGTGTCGGCGGTCGCAGGCGTGGGAGTGGTTAGCGGCTCCGAAACCGGGTCAATAGCCAAGGCGACCGACACGGGGTATATCAAGACAAATCATGGGTCATACACCGGAGGCTCCACGGTTATCAGCACTGGGACAAGGTTCAACGCCAATCATCCCGTGACTGGATATTGCGACATCTCTCTGGACTCTGTACCCTGCGCAATTATCCACGAACAGTCCGCAGGTTTGTTTGGTGGAACAAACATCCAAAACTTGAAGTCTCTTTACGAGGATGGCACCGTAGAGGCTCTTGTGAAGACTTCTCTTGGCTCCCCTCCTATCATGGGTGGCTTTATAAACGGCGGTTCTGGAATTGGCACACTGGCTTTGTCGGCAGGCTTGGCTGGTGCAAATTGTGTGTCTGCGGGAGCAGGTACCGGCACATCTCCTAATCCGGTCTCTAACGTTATTGCCACGCTCGATTTTTGCTACGGCAGCGGGACGCCATACGGTGGCATCGGGTTTGGACTCAATCGGACCATTGTGAAGGTTGACAATACAGGCTTGATTGCCTCCGTGCCTGTGCTCGGTACTTATGGAACGCAGACAATTGCCGGATGCTCGCTGTCTACCGCAGTGGGCGGCGCGTCCGCCGGGTCCTTCAAGAGTGGCACAAGCGGCGCATGTGCTGTGACCATCACGCCAGGCACAACTGCGCCGCACGGCTTTAGATGCTCGGGCACCGATACAGCCACGGGCGCATACCTAGCGCAAACCGGGTACACCGCAACCACTTGCTCACTGTCGGGGACCACAACCAGCGCGGATTTAATTACGTGGAGTGTTGACCGCTCGTTCTAGCAAGAAACAAAATGAGCGGGCAAGGAGACTGTCAAAACGAACGGCGGGAATGACATCGATGGCATTGCGGCGCCACTGGGGGTAGCCCTATTCAGATCGTCTCATCGCAAGCGCCTGCACCGTACGAACGCAAGCTTTTTACACAACCTCAGGCGGCCTTACGCGCTCAAACTCAACTATTAGCAGCTTATCGCTCACATCACCAGGCAGGGTCTCTCTGGGGTGTAATGCGCTGACAGCGATTGTAGATTCTTCTCTATCTTTTGATGCTTCGGCAGTGAGCGTGTGGATTTCGCCAAACCAGGGCGATGGATGGGCCGCTTTGAAGGATTGCAGCCAGGGGCAGCCGGACCACCGCGAGTGGTTGGTCAATAGGTGCGGAAGAAAGACTGTTCCTAGCCGGTGCGGACCGGATCGCGAAACCGCAAGACGATCAGCGGGCGGCGCTGGAACAATTACCCGCTGGCTACTCCGATTGGAGATTCTATGGCGACCCTGACAGGCGCGAGCAAAGTTCACCCCAATTTAGATGCCTTGCGGATACGCCCCTTGGACGGCGCGGAGCTGTTGCGGCTAGGAACGATCCTCGATCAGCGGCCACCCATCCTGCGGGGCCAGACGGTTACTACCGCGCTGGCCCGGATGCTGCTCAAGGTGAGAACCAGGGACGGCAGGACTGCGCGGCTAAATGCCAACCCGGCACAGCGCCTGTTTGAGGAGCGGCGGGGCCGGCAGAACATCGTTCTGAAGGCGCGGCAGATGGGGATGACCACCTGGACGGCGGCGCGCTTTTTTCTGAAGACCATTACCCAGCCGGGCACGCTGACGCTGCAGGTGGCGCATACGCAGCAGGCCGCCGAAGAGATTTTCGCCATCGTGCACCGGTTCGTGGATCTGCTTCCCGAATACCTGCGCAAAGGGCCGCTGCGGACGGGGCGCGCCAATGTGCGGCAGATCGTGTTTCCCAAGCTGGACTCGCAGTATCGCGTGGTGACGGCCGGGGACCGGAATGCGGGCCGGGGGTTGACGGCGCAGAACATGCACTGCTCTGAGCTGGCGCGCTGGCCCGGCGACCCTGCCGAAACACTTGCCGGGCTGCGCGCGGCGCTGGCTCCCGAGGGCGAACTGATTCTGGAATCGACGCCGGACGGCGTGGGCGGGTGCTTTCACGAGCTGTGGCTCAAGGCGCCGGAAGCCGGCATGGTGCGGCACTTTTTCCCGTGGTGGATGGAGTGCCGCTACCGCGCCGCGGCAGTTGACGCCGCCACATTGACCGATGAAGAGCAGCAACTGGTGGAGAGGCACAAGCTCGATCTCGAGCAGATTGGTTACCGGCGCAGGCTGCGCGCGGACTTTCGCGGGCTGGCGCGGCAGGAGTTTGCCGAAGACGACGAGAGCTGTTTTCTGGCCAGCGGCGAGTCGGTATTCGAAATTGACGCGCTCGATGAGCGGTTGAAAAGTGTGAGCGAACCGGTTGCAACCCGATTCAATGGCGATCTCGCAATCTGGCTGCCTGCGATTACGGGCAAACGCTATTTGCTCGCGATCGATCCCGCAGGCGGGGGAACAGAGGGCGACTACTCCGCTATCCAGGTGCTCGATCTCGAGACCGGATTGCAATGCGCGGAGTATGCCGGTCACTCGGGCGGCCTGGAGCTGGCGCGGATGGTTACGGACCTGGCCCGCGAGTATAACCGGGCCTGGGTGGTGGTGGAGCGGAACAATCACGGCAGCGGAGTGCTGGCCTATCTGGAGTCGCCGTGCGGCTGCGGGCGTATTTATAAACAGAGCGGGCAGCCCGGCTGGCTGACGACTTCGCTGAGCCGGCCAGCGGCGCTGGGCAGGCTGGGAGCGGCCCTGGTCGATGAGCCCAGGCAATTCCAAAGCCGGCGGCTGCTGGCCGAGTGCCGCAGCTTTGTCCGCCTGCCCAATGGAAATTGCGGCGCGCGTGCCGGGACGCACGACGACCGGGTAATGGCGATGGCGATCGGGCTGGCTGCGCGGGAAGAGATGGTGGGAAGACAGCCAGTAGCCAATAGTTTGCGGCCTGCAGCTTTGAGCCCTTAGTCTTTAGCTACTGACTACTGACTACCGGCTATTGGCTATTGGCTGGAACTACGATCTCGTTCCTCCCGCTACAATCGAAGCAGCTATACCAAAAAGGCAGGTGCGGTTTTGGCGGTTCTGGCAGTGCAGCAGATCCGGCGGATGCGAGGCGGCGCGCAGGGACAGCTGATGCTGGGCGCCGACAGGCAGATCTATGTGGTCAAGTTCCAGAACAACCCGCAGCACATGCGGGTGCTGGCCAATGAGTTGCTGGCCTCGCGCCTGGCCGCCGCTGCCGGACTGACCGTGCCCCACACCGAGCTTGTCGAAGTGACGAGCTGGCTGATCGAAAACACCCCCGAGCTTGAAATCGACCTGGGAAAGAGTTGCGAGCGCTGCCGCCCCGGCCTGCAATTCGGTTCCCGTTTCGCGGGCGGGCTCATGCCCGGCCAGGTGGTTGACTACCTGGCGGAAGAGCAGCTGGCCGAGGTAAAAAATCTTGACGAGTTCGCCGGCATTCTCGCCCTCGATAAGTGGACCGGAAACGCTAATGGCCGCCAGGCGGTCTTCACGCGCCGCCAAAGGGAACGCCGCTATAAAGCCGTGTTCATCGACTTCGGTTACTGCTTCCACGCCGGCGACTGGACCTTCGAAGATGCGCCTCTGCGCGGGGTCTTTTATCGCAACGATGTCTATCGCAATGTGACCGGATGGGAGTCCTTCGAACCGTGGCTCAAACGCATTGAGACTATGTCCGCGGAGACGGTGTGGAATGCCGCCAACGACGTGCCGCCCGCGTGGTACGGAGGCGACCTGGCCGACATGGAGAAGCTGGTGGAAAAACTGCTCGGCCGCCGGGGCCGGATCCGGGAGTTGATTGAGGCATTCCGGAACTCGGACCGCAGGCCGTTTCCAAATTGGGGAACAGGTGGGGGCGAAATTGGAGAAGGGGAGTGGATGCGGTCCGGATGGGGAGATACGATGTCAGGGAGGGTGAATTGAGAGAAACAGTGAACAGTGATCAGTTGTCAGTGATCAGCACGTGGCGTGCAGCTTTAGGCCATCACGTACTAGATTAGCCGCGGAGTCCTCGAGATTCCATTTGTAAGCCTGTGCAATTTGCTGCGGTGCGGGCTCGCTGACCACTGACCACTGATCACCGACCACTGCCTTTACTATGCCTAATCCTCAGCAACGCCGCGCCTGCGAATTCCGGCTGCTCCGGTATGTACCGGATGCGGTGCGGAACGAGTATGTGCATATCGGGGTGATGCTGCAGGAAGAAGGCAGCCGCCAAACTGAAATCCGCTTTACCCGCGATTGGCGGCGGGTGCGCTGTCTCGATCCCGATGCGGACACTGGCCTGCTGGAAGCGATGGAAACCGAGCTGCGCCGGCGGCTCTCACTTGAGCCCGACGCAAAGCTCATGCGCATCCTCGAAGAGTCGCTCTCGCTGGGCGTGCAGATGACCGAGGCCAGGGCCTATCTCGCCGAAAGCATTCCTGCCGGCGTCGAAGAGCTGATGCGGCTTTACGTCGATCCGCCGCCGCGCGAAAAACTGCCTCGCCTGGCCGGACGCGCCGCCATCCAGGCCCGCATGCGCACCGAGTTTGAACATGCCGGGGTGTGGGATCTGTTGCGCAAGAGAATCGCCGCCGCGGATTACACGCGTCCCGGCGATCCATTACGTATCGACCTCGGCTACCGGCCCAATGGGATCATTCGCATGTTCCATGCAGTGAGCCTCGAACCTGGCGTTGAGATGGCCAAGGTGCTGGCCTTCTCGGCCGGGGCGCTGAAAGCCGGCGTCGAGCGGGTTGAAAAGGCCGCGCTGGAGCTGACCGCCATCATTGAGCCAGCAGCAAAGCTGGGCGCCACGGACGAAGAACCGGAACGGCTGGCCTTGTACCGCTTCGGCGTCGAGACCATGGAGGAGCACCAGGTTCGCGTGCTTACCACCTCCGATATGGGCCGCGTGGCCGAGACGGCCCGTCGCGAACTCCGGGTCTGACTGCGGCTCGCATTTCTACCCGCAAACCGCGCTGCTACAATCAAAAAGGCCACAAAACTGCCGAATTTAGTTGTTTTTATGACGGTCTTTATGACGGTTCAGGAACGATGACCCTCCGCCTCTTCAACACTCTCTCGGGACAACTGGACCCGCTCTTCGCCGCCGACGGCAGCGCGCTGCGCATGTATGCCTGCGGCCCCACCGTCTACGACTACGGCCACATCGGCAACTTCCGCACCTTTCTCCAGGTCGACGTGCTGCGCCGGTTCCTCAAGCTCAGTGGCATCCAGGTTCGCCACGTCATGAACATCACCGACGTCGACGACAAGATCATTCGCAATGCAACGGCCGCGGGCGTTTCCATCGGCGAATATACGGCCCGGTATGAAGAAGCCTTTTTCGAAGATCTCGATTCGCTCCGCGTCGAGCGGCCCGAGCAGATTGCGCGCGCCACCGGGCACATTGACCGCATGGTTGAGCTGGTCGAAAGACTGAAGGAAAAGGGCGCGGCTTACCAGACCGAAGACGGGTCGTGGTACTTCCGCCTGGCAGCCTTCCCGGCCTACGGCAAGCTCAGTAAAAAAGACCTGACCGGCATTGAAGATGGCGCCCGCGTAGACGTCGACGAGTATGAGAAGGACTCGGCACGGGACTTCGCGCTGTGGAAGGCTCCCAAGCCCGGCGAAACTTCGTGGGATACGCCGATCGGCCGCGGCCGGCCGGGCTGGCACATTGAGTGCTCGGCCATGGCCATGGAGTACCTGGGCGAGAGCTTCGACCTGCATGCCGGCGGCGAAGACCTGATGTTCCCGCACCACGAGAACGAGATTGCGCAAAGCGAGACCGCGACCGGCAAGACCTTTGCGCGCCACTGGATGCACGTGCGCTTCCTGCTGGTTGACGGGCGCAAGATGTCGAAGAGCGAGGGCAACTTCTATACCCTTCGCGACCTGCTGCTCAAGGGATACAAGGCCTCGGCCATCCGCCTGGCGCTCATCTCGGTTCCCTACCGGCATCAGCTCAACTTCACCTTCGAAGGTCTCACCGAGGCCACCAACGCCATCGACCGGTTGCGCACCTTCCACCAGCGGCTCACTGCCGGCACTTTTCCCGCAGGCTCAAACCCCGCGCTTGAAACCGCGGCGGCCAAGGCGCAAACCGACTACCGCGAGGCCCTGGCCAACGACCTGAACACCGCCGAGGCTCGCGCGCCCATCTTCGATCTCATCCGCGCCGCCAATACCGCCATCGACCAGGGGCAGCTCTTCCTGGCTGACCGCGACCGGATTCTCGCCGTCCTTCGCGATTTCGATGCTGTCTTCGACGTGATCGAGGACCACGACGCCGAACCGACCAAACGGGCGTTGGAATGGGCCGAAGCCGAAGGCCGCGCCGCCGATGTCGCTCCCGAACTGCGAGCCGCCCAGTCCATCACCGAAGCCGAGATTGACGCGCTGGTGGCCGAGCGCACCCTGGCCAAGAAGCAGCGCAACTTTGCCCGCGCCGACCAGGTCCGCAACGAGCTTGCAGAAAAAGGTATTGTGATAGAGGACTCAAAGGACGGCGTGCGCTGGAAGCGGAAGTGAGAAAGCAGCTTTCAGCTTTTAGCTGTCAGCTCTCAGCTTTTTATTGCCCTGGCTTGGGGCTAACATGCCATAAGATAGTGCTACTCTGAAATCCCCGTAAATTCGAAACGAGATCATCAATTATGGACGGCGACGAAGCTGGGGAACTGAAAGAAAACGCGGAAAAAGGCTCTGAAAACCAGGCCATGCGGCCGGTGGCCTTCACCATGAGCGTGCTGGCTGTGCTGGTGGCTGTGACCACGGTCCTCGGCCATCGCACCCACACTGAGGCCATCCTTTCTCAAAGCAAGGCCAGCGACTTCTGGAACGAGTATCAGGCGCGCCACATCCGCGCACACGATACTGAGCTCGCCTCCGGCCTGCTCTCGGCTCTGACGGTTACAGACAAGACTGCGGCGGCCAAGCTCGAGCAAAAATGGAAGGACGCCCTCGCCAAATCCACCAAGGATCAAGACGAGGCGCAGGAAACAGCGAAGACCTTCGAGGAGCAGGTGGAAATCGCCGAGCATAAAGCCAATCGTTTCGACCTGGCCGAGGCCCTGCTCGAAATCGCGCTCGTCATCACCTCGGTCACGCTGCTCACCCGCAGCCGCATCTACTGGTACCTCGGCTTCGTCTTTGCGGCAGGCGGCATCCTGTCGGCGCTCTCGACCATCCTAGTCAGGTAGTGCAGTTGAAAGCCCTTATTTGACGCGCTTGAAAGATTCACCCATGCGAGAACTCCTCGCCGCCTTTCTTCTCACTCACGTTTGCACGACGCTTCCGGCGCAGGCCCCCGCGTTCGCCGCCAGCGAGCCGGACTCCCGCGCTTACTCTGATCCGCTGGGCTTCAGTTATTCCCTGCCCGCGGAGTGGCAAGTTGCCGACACTCATGCTTCTTCGTCCGCGGCCAAGGACAGAGCCGCAGGGAATGCCTCCATCGGAGGAGAGAAAAAGGGCATGGAATGCCTTGAGGCGCCGATCACTGCCCGCCGCGGCAACCCAGCCTCGGTGATTGTGGAGGTTCTGGTTCCCTTCGATTGCTTCGGGCAAGCCGTCACCCAGGAACAGCTGCCTGGGTTCGGCGCCGACGTTGCGGCAGGAATGAGACAATCCGCCGACATTGCCAATCCGATGCAAACTACTTACACCCTCGGTTCGCACCACCTGTGGGCGCAGCGTTCGACAGGAAATCTGAAGGGAAAACCGGATACGAAATACACCATCGAAGTCGCGTGCGGATTGCTGAAAAAGGCTGCCGTGTGCTGGGTGGTAATGGCCGCGGACGACGCTGCGCTGGCTGATTTCGAGCACGGCGCGGTTACGCTCGAAGACGATCCCCCCGCGCCGCTTGTCCCTGCCGGGGCTTTCAAGCAATAACTTTTGCCGCTTTCATTTTTCCCGTGCGCTCACTCCGTCCGACCGAGCGCCTCGCTCCCCTCGCCCGGCTCCTGCTTCGCGCCCATCCTGGCGGTGGTCAATAGAAACACGGCCAGCACAATGGCCGCCATTGCGCCGAACTCGGCGGGCGCGGGCCGCTCGCCGAGAATCGCAATGCCCAGCAGCACGGCAATCACCGGATTGACGTAGGCGTACGAAAGAACTTTGGCCGCCGGCAGATGCTCCAGCAGATAGACGAATCCCGTGTAGCCGAGCAACGATCCGCAGACCACAAGGTAAGCAATCGAGCCGGCGGCCGGCGCGTTCATGTGGACGGCCGGCCACTCACCCATCGCGGTCCCCACCAGGGAACAGAAGACACCGGCAATCAGCATCTGCCACGAGGCGGCCACCAGGCTGTTGGCTCTTTCACCGGTCTCGACGCGTGCGTGCCGCGCCACCAGGCTGCCGACAGTCCACGCCAATGCTCCCCCGAGCAGGGCGGCATAGGCCCACAAAACTCCGCTTTGCCCCGCCAGTCCGCTTTGCATTGAGGGCCAAACCAAAACCACCATCCCAGCAAAGCCCAGCAGCAAACCCAGCCATCCCCGCCGCGGCAGAGGCTCTCCGTTGGGCAGAAACATCTCAATCAGCGCCACATACAGGGGCGTAACGGCGTAGACCAGCGAAGCCAGGCCGCTGGGCACGGTTTTCTCCGCATAAATCAGGCCCACGTTGCCACCGCCCAGCAGCAGCAACCCCACCACTCCGAAGACGATCATGGCTTTCGGGGGCCACAGCAGCCGCAAACCCCTTGAGCGGCACCAGGCAAGCAGAATCGACCCGGAGATCGTGTACCGGATTCCCGCCAGCATGAAAGCCGGCATGTATGCGCCCGCAACCCGGATCGCGGTGTAGGTCGATCCCCAGAAAAAGTAGACGCTCGCGAAGGCCACAACGATGGCAAGCCGCGTCGCAGCCTTGCGTTGGAACACTTCAGTTGAGGGCGTTGAGGCGGCCATGAGGACTTACTCAATTTTACGGCGGCCAGATTGACTCAGGAGGCTGCTGAGTAGCAAACCGGATTTCAGCTGGTCCGGAGTGGACTCTGAAGGAAAGATGAGTTCCTTGTACTTTTCGTAGCGCTCACTGGAGAGTCCCGAGAACTGCTTCATGACGGCATCGCGCAACATCACAGGCAACGGAGGCAACGGCTTTCCATCGTCTTCGGCGTTGCCGGATTTGTTTTGCTGAATGACGTCACAGGTCTCAAATTTGTCGCATTTTCCGCAGTGGGATATGGAGGCATCGCAGCACTCGGGCCCCATCTCATCTCCTTCCGCGTACTCGGTTACGCAGTGGACCGGATGGGCTGAGGCGTCTGTGCTTTTGTGTTCAACGTTCTGGGTAGCGACCTGGAGGGCGTAGAGCATTTGTCCGGCGCGTTGGGGGTTAATGGACGAGGAGCCGAGAGCGCTGAGGACCTGATAAACGCCGAGTTGGATGGCGACAGGTGAGTCAGTAAAGGTGAAGTCGATGGACCTGTCTTTGGACTTTGTGGGCTTGCGTGTGCCGGCCACGGTGGTGTGGAGGCGCATGTGGAAGTAGCAATATGCCTTGCCACGCAGGGACACTGCGTGACATTTTTCGCCGTTGGTCTTGATGTGCCTGCACTCTGGTGTCATAGGGTTATACCCCCCCTTATGCTTTTGCAGGCAAATATCGTGTTTTCATAAGGCTGGGGCCGCAGTGGCGGCCTAGAGATAAGAAAACGCGCGAGTTGTTTGCAAAAGTAAGATTTGAAATGGGTTGCGAGCGCAGAAAGCCGGTTTGCTTTCGCGGCTGGAACCTTTGCGCAGCAAAAACGGCGCCCTGAGGGGCGCCGTTTTTGGATGCTGTGAGGACGGTGTAGCGCGGGTGGGGTTAATTACATGCAAAAGATGAGAATCAAATTTCGCGGTTTCCCCGGTCTCAAGTGCGAGGGACGGGAGGACCGTCAGAGTGGTTTATGGGGCGTCTGGGCCGATGCGATCCGCCCGTGTTTCAGGCCGCCCATGAGTGCACCATTTGGTGCAGCCTGTCGCAGCCTGCCTCGATTGTGCGAGCTAAGGCAGCATCGCCCTCGCTCCCTCGCAATATCTCTCGCTTCGACACATCGAAGAACATGACATCTCGAGGGCTTATTTCCATCGTTCCGGATCCCGCCTGAAACATCACGCGAAGCATAAGCCGGATAACTTCTGGGTCCTCCGACTGCTTTCGTACGCCCAGTTTGACCAGACGGAGTCGCTTCCCTTCCAAGACGGTCAAGTCCGGAGTCGCAGAGATTCGCACGGAGCCCGAGGAATGATAGATTCGCGGGCAGGGAATAATCCTCCATTTCCGCTCGCCGTATATCTCCAAATAGGCCTCGATTGCGCGCAGATTGTTCAGCAGCTTCGTTCTGGCCTGATTCGACTCCGCTGTCTCCGCCTTTTTTTCAAGTCCACGTATCTCGGAACGTAGGGACGAGGAGTCGTTCCCCGCGTCGTGATACCCTCTGATGATCTGCACTGCACGTGAGTAGTACCTCATGACAATCTGAGCCTCCGATGATTGAGGCCTCAGGAGGTATCTAACTGTCGCTGCTTTTTTGCTTGGGCCGCCGACCACA
>JBEKCW010000013.1:0-28158 GCA_050014675.1 Occallatibacter sp.
CCAGCTGCTGGCCGGCTGCGGCACATGGCAAAGAGAAGCTTGAAGCAGTGACGCTTGAGCGTAACGGGAAGCAGTGGCAGGAACACTGCGACTACCTGGCGTGCGGTTATCATTTGACGCCGAACCTGGAATTGCCGGCGCTGTTGGGCTGCCGCATCGACGATGGGTTTGTGGTGACTGACGATCTGCAGCGAACCTCGATTGAAGACGTGTACTGCGCGGGCGAGCCAACCGGAATTGGCGGCGTGGAACTGGCGTTGCTCGAGGGACAGATTGCCGGATTGGCGGCTGCCGGCGAGACTGAGAAAGCGATGAAGCTGGCCGCGCGCCGTCGACGGAAGCTGGGATTTGTTCGCGCTCTGCGGGACGCTACCGCTCTCGATCCGCGACTGAAGGCGCTGGCGTCGGATGCAACCCTTGTATGCCGCTGCGAAGATGTGTCATTTGGCGCGTTGCGGAATCATGCCAATTGGCGCGACGCCAAACTGCATACCCGTTGCGGCATGGGGCCATGCCAGGGGCGCATCTGCGGCGCGGCAACAGAGTTTCTCTTCGATTGGAATCCGACTTCTGCTGGTTCCGGCGCGCGCCCTCCCGTTTTTCCAGCGCGGGTTTCGAGCTTGGCGCCCTCAATCGAAATGCATCAAAAGGAGACTCAATGAAGTGGTACGGCGTAATGCCTGCTATGACGACCTGTTTAGACGGCGACCTGAAAGTGGATCATGCGTTTATGAACCGGCACGCGCAGTGGCTGCTCGATAACGGCTGCACCGGGATTGTTTTGCTGGGATCTCTGGGTCAGGGCGCGACGCTCACCTTTGAGGAGAAGGAAGCGATTTTGCGCAATATGACCGCGGCGATTGGGGATCGCGCTCCGGTAGTCGCCGCCATTTCCGCGCTGTCAACTGAAGAGTCGGTGGCGCTGGCAAAGGCTGCGGAGCAGGCGGGCTGTTCCGGCCTGATGGTGTTGCCTCCGTATGTGTATTGCGGAGACTGGCGGGAGATGAAGGCGCATGTGACCGCTGTGTTTCGCGCGACGGCGCTCGCCTCGATGCTATACAACAACCCTGTTGCCTATGGGACAGATTTTCTTCCCGCGCAAATCGCCGAGCTGGCCGCGGAAAATGGAAACTTCGAAGCAGTGAAAGAATCGAGCACGGATGTGCGGCGGGTTACCGCGATTCGCGCTTTGCTTGGAGACCGGCTCAAAATATTTGTGGGGGTTGACGACGCCATTGTCGAAGCCATTGCCGCCGGAGCCGTGGGCTGGGTGGCTGGCCTGGTGAACGCATTCCCCGCTGAATCCGTGGCGCTGTTCAACTATGCCATGGACGGAAAGAAGGACGAAGCCATTGCGCTCTATCGCTGGTTTCTGCCGCTGCTGCGCATGGATACAGTGTCGAAATTCGTTCAGCTTATTCACCAGGTGCAGCAGGAGACCGGGACCGGCAATGCGCGCGTGCGACCGCCGCGTCTCGAGGTGACTGGCGCGGAGCTGGAACATATGCGCGCGATTGTTGCGGAGGCGATGCGCAATCAGCCTGCCGTGCGAAGCAGTGCGTTTCCGCTTTGATAAGAGTCCTCAGAGAGGTCGAGAATGAACAAGGGGATAAATCCGATGGAACAAGGGATAACGCGTAGAAATTTTCTGAGCGGAGCAGCGGCGACAGGCACAGCGGCTCTGCTGCCTTCGTCTGCCTTTGCCATGGCAGGCAGCAAAGAGACGCAAACGACCGCAGGCAGCGGCGTGGCCGCCGCCGTTGAGCTGAAGGCGAAACCGTTTCCGATGACCCAGGCGCGCCTGCTGCCGAGCTTTTGGAAAGATACGATGGAGCTGAACCGCAGCTTCCTTTACTCTCTGCCCAATGAGCGCCTGGCGCACAACTTCAGGGTCACCGCGGGCATTCCGTCCGACGCCGATCCGTTGGGCGGTTGGGAGGCGCCTGACTGCGAATTGCGCGGCCATTATGTGGGGCACTATCTCTCGTCGTGCGCGCTGATGCACGCAAGCAACGCCGACGATGCGATTGCGAACAAAGCCAACGATCTGGTGACCATGCTGTCGGAGTGCCAGGCCAAGGATGGTTATCTGGGCGCATATCCCACTGAATTCTACGAACGTCTGCGCCACTATCAAGAAGTCTGGGCGCCCTTTTACACGTATCACAAGATCGTCGCCGGCCTGCTCGACATGTACCAACATGCCGGCAATCGCCAGGCTCTCGACATGGCTGTACGCATGATGGATTGGGCCGATGCCTACGCGTGGTCTTTCAATGAGAGTGACTGGCAGCGCGTACTGCTGGTTGAACAAGGCGGCATGAACGAGGCCTCGTTCAATTTGTATGCCATTACCGGCAACAAGAAATACCTCAACCTGGCATACCGCTTCGAACACAAGAAGATATTCGATCCGCTCGCCGCCGGCGACGACAAGCTCGACGGCAATCACGCGAATACCAATATTCCCAAGGTGATTGGCGCGGCGCGCGGGTATGAACTTACCGGCGACGCACGCTACCGGCAGATCAGCGAGAACTTTTATCGCTTTGTGACCGAGCACCATGCCTACTGCACCGGGGGCACCAGCAACGGCGAAATGTGGCATGCGCCCGACGCAATCGCCAGCGAGCTTGGACCTGACGCGGAAGAATGCTGCTGCTCGTACAACATGTTGAAACTCACGCGCCATCTCTTTGCCCGGCAGCCGGACGCGAAGTTTTTCGATTACTATGAACGCCTTTTGATGAATGTGCGTTACGGCACGCAGGATCGCAACGGAATGTTGATGTATTACGTTTCGCTGCAGCCGGGCAAATTTAAGACCTTCGGCACAATCTTCGACTCCTTCTGGTGCTGCACAGGCACGGGCTCCGAGGAGTATTCAAAGTTAACTGACTCCATTTATTTTCACGACGACAATTCTCTATACGTGAATCTCTTCATCCCATCGAAACTCGAGTGGCCGGAGCGCGGCCTGAAGCTGCGCCAGACCACCAAATACCCTTACGACGAGCGCATTACTTTTACCATCGACAGCGCTCCGTCGAGTCCGGTCGCGTTCAAAATCCGCATTCCGTACTGGGCGGCAAAGGGCGTGCGTGTCAGCATCAACGGAGCTTCGCAGGACGCCGCAGCGACGCCTTCAACTTATCTCAACCTTGAACATGGCTGGAAGGCAGGAGATGTAATCGCGGTCGATATTCCGTTGACACTGCACATTGCTTCCACGCCCGACGATAAGCAGGTGCAGGCTGCAATGTATGGGCCGCTGGTGCTTGCGGCGCGGCTTGGCACAGACGAGTTAACCACTTCGATGATCTACGGCAACAATGGCCCGCGCGGCGGTGGGGACGGATACCCCATGCCTGCCGTCGACCTGCGTCCGGCTGCGGGCGATGCCGCGAATGGCCATACAGCGGCTCCCGCCGCCGCGACTGACGTGTGGTTTGAACAGTCTGAGCCGTCTGCTCTCTATTCGTTGCAATTCCGCACCAAGGGGCGTGGCCTGATTCATACGCTCGTGCCGCTCAACCGGATTATGGACGAGCGCTATTCGGTCTATCTTTACGTTCAAAACTCGGCGTAGCCAGGTGTGGCCGTTGCCTGGCCGCCGGGCATCAACTCGAACTGCGCGCTCATCGGCAAGAATCATGCCCTTTACGCCGCGGCATCGCCCGCCTGACGGCCATTCATGCCGTTCTATATAAGCCGGTTAGATGCCTTCATGAAAATGAAGAACGATTCAGGGCTGTCTACAGGACTTCGCCCCTTTCTGCTGCCATAGTTTGGGCGCAGAGAGGGAGAGACCGATGGGCCGCCAGACGATTCCCGAAGCCGACACCCGCTGCAAAACTGAAAACAAGGTTGCAATGCGCTTCACCCGGCGGGCAGCAGGGGCATTTCTGGCGCTGGAACGCGAGTAGGCCGCGAAGTTGAAGCACGAGACAAGAGAGGATGCAGACGATGATGCGAGTGGGCAAATTCTCCGCTTTGCGGATGGCGGCCACGACGGTTACGACCGTGCTGTTGCTAAGCGCCACGAATTGCAAAAAGAAACCTGCTCCGGCTGCCCCGGGTGCAAACGGCGCGATACCTGCCATCGCCACATCGAATACGTCGTTCGATGCAGATCGCGGCGCGTGGCTGGCGGCAATGCAGGCCAATGACAATAACATCTCGGCGGGCGCGGGACAGAGCTTCGCGCATGTTACTTACAAGCCTGAAGTAAAAAAGGTGAACCAAAGCGATGTTGACTCGTCGCTGCTGGGCATGAGCACCGATGGACATGGCGCGGTCTTTCTTCATCCCTCGGCATCCATCGCCGCGCTCAAGGCAGGCGATGTGCTGATGGTGCCGAATCAGTTTGCGGTGAGAGTGCTTGGGGCGCAGAACGACAGCGACGGCACCACGACGATCGTCTTCGATCGGGCCGGCCTGAAGGACATAATCGCGCAGGGGCAGATACATCTGGATACGCCGATCAGCTTTCATGGTCAGCAAACGGCGCAGGCAGCTCCGCAGCGGAAGCCGTTTCATTTAATGGACCTGGTGGACACGCCGGTGTATGCGCAAAACGGCACGGGCACGCCGCCGGCGCCGGGGCAGTTCCAACCTGGATACAACACGCCCAAGCCGGGGGTAAATGGAGGAAGCGCATCGGACCAGGCGAGCGCGTTTGCAAAGGCGCTGCTGTCAGGCTGGACGGTGGCGGAGTGGAACATTACGCCGGGCGCGAGTACGGCGTCGATCAATGGCAAGTTCACCAAAGATATTGGCGGCTTTCTTGCGTTGGTTACGATGAACGGGACCGTTTCAAATTTCCAATTCACGCAGGACATCAGCTTTCCGGTTAATTCGACGCAGGTAATCGGCGGCGTGAAGGGAATGACCGGTCAGATGACATTCGGTTGGGAGATCGGCAAGAATACGCCGGGTGTGTGGGCCACTGAAGACAAGCTCAAGCTGCCGGCCGGCGTGGCTATTCCGCTGGCAGAGATGCTGGATGGGATCCCGGTGGTGCTGGATATCAGCGCGGCGCTGCTCATTCATCCGGGATTGACGGGCGGCAACGAGTACTCCAAGGGCAGCTTCACGGTTGGCTGGAACAGCAGCGCGACGTCTGAGGGTTTGACCTTCACCATCAATCAAGATCAGAACATTTCTCCAGTGGCTCCGAATGCCATGGTGATTGCATTCTGCGTTCCGCGAGTGGAGCTGCAGGTTTCGCCCATGGGCATGTTTGGCAGTACTGCCGATGCCAAGCCGTTTGCGAATGTCCCCGGGCTGAGCGCGTTTCTTGGCGGCAAGAGCGTGAAAGACCTGGGAAGCATGATCGATTCGAAGGTTGCATCGCTGGCGCAGAGCGTACTATCGCCGACGCTGCTGGCGGCAATTCAGAAGTCGCCGCTGGGGAACTTTTCAATCAGCAACACTCTTAACTCGCAGGCCGATGTGTATGTGCAGATGATTCACACCCAGGGCACCACGCACTCGGCAACAGTGACGCCGATGCCGTGCTCGCGGATCGATATCAAAGTGGATGGACAGGTGGGCGGCGATGCGCAACTGTTCGGCTTGACGCCGGGCGCATCAACGGTCAAAACGATCTTTACCAAAACCTTTACGCGATGGGACCCGGCGAGCGATTTCTGCAAGTCGGTGGGTTCGGGTACATGAGCCGGGGCGGCTAACCGAGGAGGACAGCATATGAAGACGCGCGCAGTTGCATCATTGATGCTGGTTCTAATGGCTAAGTTCGCGTTCGCCGATGCGAGCTATCAATCTACGTCTCAAATCACCGGCGGGTCGTTTGTGGATTCGTTGAAAGGGCAGGCATTCATCTCAAAACAGGTGAACCAGATGTTTGCCCCGACCAACACTATAGTGATGGTGCATGGTAATCAAAAAGCGACGGTGAATAAGGACTCGATTGAGATCATCGATCTGGATGCCGGGACGATTACGCGAGTGGACACGGAGAAAAAAACCTACACCGTGACCACCTTCGACCAGATGCGCAAGATGTTGGCGAACTTGCCCCAGCAAATGAAACAGGCGCAGGCACAGGTGAAGCAGGCAGAGGGGCAGACGCCGCTATCGAATATGCAGATGAGCTTTGATGCGCAGGTGAAAGACACCGGCGTTACCAAGATGGTGAATGGCCTGATGGCGACGGAGCACATTCTCACGCTGACGATGCGAATCGCGGTTCCCGATGCTGCAACAGCGCCCGGCGGCGCGACCCCCGCGGCAACTTCAGCCGCTCCAGCACCAGCGGATACTCCGGCCGGCACGCCGGCGGCAGGCGCCATCGCTTATACCGTCACGACCGATATGTGGATTGCGCCCGATCCGCCGCAGGTGAAGGAGATTGAAGCTTTCGATGTGCGGATGGGCGAAAAAATGATGCAGGGAGTCGACATGAAGGCGCTGATGGCTTCATGGCAGGCCAACGGATCTGGAGCCGGCATGTCAATGATGTTCGGCAACCAGCCGGGCGCGGCGGAAGCGATGAAGCACATGCAGGAGGAGATGAGGAAATTGAAAGGCACGCACGTGCTTGAAGTGACGTCGATGGGCGGGAACGGGATGGCTCCGGCCACGCCTGCGGACGGATCGCAAGCTGCTGCTCCCGCGTCGAACACGAGCAATTCTGGCACGAACAATTCAAGTGGAACCCCCGCGGGGCAGGCGGCCCAAGGAACAGCAACAGGGGCGGCGGAGGGACAAACGGGCCGGCTGGGCGGAGTGGGGGGGGCTTTGTCGAACTCGGTGGTCGGCATGTTTCACCGCAAGAAGGCACAGCAACAGGATCAAACGGCCCCGGCGGCGAACTCGACTGGAACGCCTGGCGGCACTGCGGCTGGCACGCCCGGCAGTGCAGCGGCCGGCACCCCGGTAAGCGCGGTTCTGATGGAGACGACGAAGCAGGAGACGAATTTCTCATCAGATCCGGTGCCGGTATCAGTTTTTCATGTGCCTGCGGGTTACAAGCAGGTTCCGTCGCAGATGGACAAGATGAGCCAATAACGCGCGAGAGGCGAGTGGCGCCGGTGGTGGATTAAAACGAGCACGGGCTTCAGTCCTTGAGCTAAGTCTTCTTCAAACTGACTCACCCCGCCTTTCTCGGCGAATCTGCTGCGCAGGTATAATCGGGGGCTGATGAGAGCCAGTGCAATGGATGAATGCAGCAGACATAGAACTGCCGCGGCGAGAACTCTGATAGTCGCGGCCTGCGCGCTGATCGCTGCCGCTTCAGCAATTTCGCAGACCAACCCTGACCAATACCGGCAGCCGGCGATGCCCGCACACCTGCCTGATGCGCTGGTCTTCGCCGATGGAACGCGGGTAGCGACGCCTGCCCAGTGGCCGAAGCGAAGAAAGGAACTGCTCGATCTGTTTACCGGGCAAATGTACGGACGCATGCCGGGGCGTCCGGCCGGGATGCGTTTCAACGTGTATAAGATCGATCGGCACGCGCTGGGCGGCAAGGCGACGCGCGAACAGATCTCCATTTTGTTTCTTGGCAAAGACGACGGACCGCGCATGGACCTGCTGGTCTATGTGCCGAATGGGGTGAAGCGGCCCCCGGTCATTCTCGGGTTGAACTTCTGGGGCAACCAAACCATCAACCCCGATCCGGGGATTCGCATTTCCGATCGATGGGTGGAGTCCTCGGGCGGCTCTTCAATTGACTTGTCGTGCGTCAGGAACAATCGCGCCACCGAGGCGTGCCGCGGCATCGACCAGGGGCGCTGGCCGGTGGAGAAAATTATCGACGCAGGCTATGCCCTGGCCACCGCGTATCGCGGCGATGTTGACCCGGACCGCAAAGACGGCTACGACGAGAGCATTCGCAGCGCGTGGCCCGGGCTAGCCAGTGGCGGAGACAACTTTTCGACCATTGCGGCCTGGGCCTGGGCGATGAGCCGCGCGCTCGACTACCTCGAGCGGGATCAGCTTGTCGATGGCCGGCATGTTGTCGCGTTCGGGTGGTCGCGGCTGGGCAAGGCGGCCATCTGGGCGGGCGCCACCGACCCGCGATTTGTCGCCGTCATCAGCAATGAGTCCGGCGCGGGCGGGGCCAAGCTCTTCCACGATGTGCATGGCGAAACCGTTGAGCTTTTGAATACCAGGTTCCCTTACTGGTTCTCAAACAACTTCAAGCAATACAACGGGCGCGACGCGGAGTTGCCCTTCGATCAGAACGAAGTGCTTGCGCTCATAGCGCCAAGACCGCTGTACGTTGGCAGCGCGATTCTGGATGAAAACGCCGACCCGCAGAGTGAATTCCTTGCGGCGCTGGCAGTGACGCCGGTATATCAATTTCTGGGCAGCACGGGCCTGCCCGCTACCCAGTGGCCGCCGGTGGACCAGCCCATACTGGGCCGGGTGAGCTACCACGTTCGCAGCGGCGGACACAGTGTTACGGCTTTTGACTGGGAGCAGTATCTGCGTTTCTGCGATGCATACGTGAAGCCCGGCGCCGGTGCCAGGTGAGACCTGCCAATTCTGCGCTCAGAGCGTGACTTTAGAGCGCGGTTTTACCTCTTGCGCCCCTTGTTAACGGCATCCTCAAAGCCGTTCCTTCTCGCGGGTGATCTGGAACACAGATAAAAGCGCGCCTCAAAGTGGAAGGTAAGTCTGCCACTGGAAGGACATCTTTGCCCCAAAATTGGTGCAGTTACTGGTCCTGACCGCCAGAACGGCCGTCAGTCGTCGCTGATTTGTTGCGAACATCGGCAGGGGTGCACCTTTCAAGTGGAACGATCGCCATGAGGAACCCGGCTTTTATTGACGCTGTTGGTGGGCTCGACCCGGCATTAGTCCGCGTCGAGCGCGACGAAGCATTTGCGAACCACCATCACAGCGCCGCCAAGCGCCTTTTCGACATTGGGCTCGCGCTGCCGCTGTGCGTGCTCGCGTTACCGCCGCTTATTGTGCTTGGCATCCTGGTGCGTCTCACATCGAGGGGCCCGGCAATTTACTGGTCTTTGCGCGTCGGTAGAGATAATAGAATCTTCAGCATGCCCAAGCTGCGCAGCATGCGCGAGCGCGTTCCCCAGGTTGCCACGCATCTTTTTACCGACGCCGAACGAAGTCTTACCCCCATCGGCGGCTTCCTTCGCCGCGCCAGCCTCGATGAGCTGCCGCAGCTATTCAGCATTCTCGCCGGCCATCTCAGTTTTACGGGCCCGCGGCCGGCGCTTTTCAACCAAACTGATTTGATTGAGCTGCGCACCGGCCTTGGCATTCAAAGGCTTACGCCGGGGCTCACCGGATGGGCGCAGGTGAACGGCCGCGACAGGCTCACCGTGGAAGAGAAGGTGCGGTTTGACGCCGAGTATATGCGGCAGCAATCATTTCTCTTTGACCTTCGAATCCTGGCCATGACCGTCACCAAGGTTATTGGGCGCGAAGGGATAAGCCATTGAAGCATCGGCAAAAATTCGCTGTGAAGGCGCCGGCTGCGAGCGGTAAAGGGCTCACGAACGAGGGACCATGCAGAACAGGTTGAAATCGCTGGTGGGGCGTGAACCGGCACGGCTCGACGAGACGCTGATACGCTCCACGATCGAGGGCCGCGTGGTGCTGGTAACCGGCGCCGCCGGCTCAATTGGCGCGGAGCTATGCCGCCAGATTGCGCGCTTCGGCCCTGCCGCCATCGTGGGCTTCGAAATTGCCGAGTCGCCGCTGTTCGAGATCGACCGCGCGATGCGGCAGATGTTCCCCAATGTGCCGTTCATCGCCGAGATCGGCAACGTGCAAAGCAGCGCGCGCCTCAATGAGGTTTTTCGCAAGCATCGGCCGGCGCTGGTTTATCACGCAGCGGCCTACAAACACGTTCCGCTGATGGAGGAGAATCCCTTCGAGGCCGTCGAAAACAACATATTTGGAACCCACAACCTGGCCCGCGCCGCAAACGAGTACGGCGTAGCCAGCTTCATCTTCATTTCGTCAGACAAGGCCGTGCGCCCCACCAGTGTGATGGGTGCAACCAAGCGCGTCTCTGAACTGCTGCTCGAAAGCCTGCAGAATGGCGGCACGCAGTTTATCGCGGTGCGGTTCGGCAATGTGCTCGACTCCAGCGGCAGCGTCATCCCCATCTTCAAGAAGCAAATTGCCGCCGGCGGTCCGGTCACGGTCACGCATCCAGAGATGCGGAGATTTTTTATGACGACTTCTGAAGCCAGTCAGCTTGTGCTGCAGGCCTCGGCCATCGGCGCGGGTGGACAAATTTGCGTGCTCGATATCGGCGAGCCGATGAAAATTGTTGACCTGGCGCGAAATATGATTCAACTCGCGGGACTCAAACCGGACGAGGACATCAAGATTGAATTCACCGGCGTGCGCCCCGGCGAAAAGCTTTTTGAAGAGCTCACGTCGCTGCTCGACGATACGGTGCCGACCGATCACGAGAAGGTGCGAATCTTTGTGGGCAATCTAAAGCCACAGTTCGACGTCGATCGGTGGCTTCAATCGCTCACTGCGATTTGCGTTGCCCGCGATACGGCCTGGCTGGTGGCAGCGCTCAAAGAGATGGTGATCGACTACGTCCCAAGCCCGTATTTGCTCGAGAAGATTGCCGAAGAGCAACGATCTGCCGGGTGCCATGACCACCCCGTGCGCGCCTGATCGGATAGACGCTATCGCGTAGCCAGGTCCCATTCCTCGTCGCCGCGTTGGATCATTGCCGCACGATCCTCGGCGAGAATCCAATGCTGCTTAATCAATGCGTCGAGCGCTTGTGTGTAGCGGGCGAGATAAACCTCACGGCTCGTATACCGCTCCGCAATCGAAAGCCGCGGATCGCCGGTGCGGGCGCGATCGCCGGCGGTCTTGGGAAACGGCAAATACGATCCCACAAACGGCAGGCGCTGATCGGGCGCGCCAATTGAAGGATCGCGAAGATTCCAGCCCGTGTATGTTGCCAGCGGGACGGCAATTTCAGGCAATCGCACGCCATCGCGCTCATTTCCGTCGGCGTCAACCTGCGGCACCATTACCGGAAACGCCTTGCCAACATTCGGTGGCTGCAGGCTCAGAATTCCATTGCGCCAATCGGGACCGAAGTCGATGCGGTACGCCGCGCTGGCTTCGTATGGAACGTTCACTCCAGGGATCGCCGGAAACGTATATTGCTTGAGCGTTACCAGTGTTCCATCTGCAATGCGCGGATAGCTGCTGGGCGGCGGCGCAGTGCCGCTGCGAACCCATGCATCCATATTGGCGATCATCGCTCGCCAGAAATATTTGACAGGCAGTGGCGACTCTGGATTCTGGCCGAGATGATCGCCGCTGTCTCTGGCCGGTGGAAAGGGCCCGGAGTAATGCTGCAGGCCGGTGAAATGATAAATGCGGACGTCCGGCGAAATAGCGGCGTCGCGCCTGCCGTCGGCGATGATGTGGATGAGCGCGGCCACGCGCCCCCAATACTCATATGAAGTGAGCGAAAAGAAAATCTTCGGCGTCACGCGTTCGGCTTTTGCCTTGTCGAGCAAGCCGCCGGTTTCGCCCGTCAGCGCATCGCGCTCCGGCTCATCGCTGAAGGGAAAAATGTCAGTGGGAAAAAAGACCGACGAAGTTGGCTGTGAGTCGCGCGAGGGTTGCGCAAAGCGGTAATTAAAACTGCCCCGCCCGGCGCCGGCCACATGCGCAAGAATTCCGTCGAGCGCCATGCGGCCATTTTCATCCGCGTTGAAGCCCTGGTAAAGAAAGTCGCGGAGAAAGCGGCCATTTTGCGAAATGCCCTCGCCATATACGCGCTCTGCCGGAGCAATCGCCGCTGGATGGTGTTTAACATAGGATGCAAAATCGCGAATGGCGGCAAAACCCAGGCCGGCCACAACCGGATCGGCGACAACGTAAACGTACTCATAAATCTTTCCCGGCTGAAAGCCGCCGTTGAGATGAATAAATCGATCGCTCGAAACAAGCTTGCCGTCAACCGTGTGCGCGAATTGCCAATCGGCTCGCGGAATCACTGTGCGCGCGCCCTCGCGAGAGTCACGCACTGTAAGCACGTTGCGCGGCTCGTCAGGCGCGGCCACGGGATACTCTGTGCCGCCGATGTTCGTGCCTATTAAGTGGCCGAGAGGAATCTCAGTCATCACCTTGGACGGCATCAGGTCGCCGCGCAAGAGTCCGGTAATGGTTTGTCCGTGGTCTTTGGCGATGGGCGCATAGAGCTTGAGAGCATCTGCGCCGGCCGCATCCCACTGCCAGCCCAGGCTCACAAAAGTAAAGCCATTGCGGAACAGCCACAGGTCACCGGCATCGTCTTTCGCGTCCCAATCTCCGCCATCCACAATGCGCAGAATCGCGCTGTGCCCGCGATTGGGAACCTCAAGAATCATTGAGCCATTGCCTTTGTGCGAGTCCTTCGGCCGAATAGCAATGAAGTCGGCCGAAAACTCGACTTCACCGTTGCTGACATTTACCGCGTTGGCAAGATCGACGATGGCAAGGTTATGCGGATTGGCGACGGGAAGCGAAAAATAAACGCGGCCGGTGATGCGCTCAAAACCCCCTGCAACTCCGATGCTGCGGCCGTCGAGAACGTCAGTGCGGCTGACAACTTGAACCCTGATAACGCGCGCGTTCAGCGCCAGCGCGCCTGCGATCAGCAATGCGAAAACGGCAAATTTGCGAATCCCTTTTGGCATGCGGGCAGCATAGCATGGGCGGGGCTGGTTGATCCGCTATTTCCACTCGTACCGGACAACCTGGTGCAGCGCTCCGTTCTTCCAGTACGTGCTCACCTCTTCAAATCGCATGGCCGCGAAGGTGCTGCTGAGGCTGGCAACATTACGCGAGAAAAACTGCGGCGTTTGGCCGGAGCCGTCGCCTGAAACCTTGCTGGCATTTGCATTCGCTCCATCGATCAAGTGCGTTGCAAGCGTAAAATTCGTCGATTCGGCGTCGTGATTAAAGCCGCTGAGCGTCACCAGGGCCGGCCCCGGTGAAGACTCGGCGGCGCTTGCTTTTTGCATCATGGCGCTCAGCATCTCCGCATCGTCGCCGATCATGCAGTACCGGCCGTCGATGGCGAAAGCCAGGGGCGCAATGCCATCGAGCGCAAAGTAAGTCTGCTTGTCATGCGCTTGTTTCCATTTGATGCCCAGAGTCCCGGCCGTCAGATGCGGCGCCAGCGCCTGGTCGATCGCTGCCTCAACATCGCTCGCGTTCCACGGCTTCTGCGATTCGAGCACTACGGCTGAGCGGTATCCAACAAAAACGTCGTCAGATTGTGAGGCGCTCTTTTCTACCAACAGCGTTGCATTCGGTTGTTGCGCCTCAATCAAGCCGCGCAAGCGAGCAATCCCCGCGCCCTTTGGCGGAGTGGCTGCAATCGGCGCGTCGATGCGCGTCTCCAGATCGCCTTCTACGCCAGCCTGCGGGGCAGCACCCACCTCGGGCGGCGCCGGGGTGCGATCGGTGTAGTCAGAGATTCCGCGCGAGAGCAGCCGTGCGTCGATGGTTTCAAGCACACGTTCCACTGCGGGCGCTGATTCCGCGCGATAAAATCCCGCATCTTCAGGCACCAGTGCTCTCATCTGCGCAAGATCGCTCTGCTCAACATTGGCGCTCTCAGGCGACTTGGGCAACAGCACTCGCTCTTCATGAAACTCGCCGCGCGTGCGGTAAAGATCGCTGATCGCGGCACGGTAATGGCTCATATCGGTAACGTTCTGCTGAACCCAGTAGCTGCGGAAGTACGGCGATGGGACCAGCCGCGAAAGATCGAGCACCATGCGCAAGTCGCCGGGCTTTGACGCTGTTTGCGTAACCTCGGCAAACCACTCGTCCTTGTCGAGCGCCTGCTGGTTCTGTTTCTCGATCAGCGCCAGCGCGCCGGCCAGCAGATCTTCGCGTGTGGCCAGCAGCAGATAGTCGCCAGACGCGGCAAATGCGACAGTTCGCGCCGGGCTGCTCCGGTCGCTGCTCCCCTGATCGACGCCGCCCGTGCTCCGCACGTAAAAAACCGCATCGCCCACTTTGCGTGTTTCAAAGTCGTTGCGCGACTGCATCAGAGCAGTTCGCATAGCCTGCGCGTTGGGCATGCGCGTAATGTAAAGAAATTCAAGCTTGCCGATGTCGTAGAGTGCCAATGCGCTCTGCTTGCCTGCAATCTGGTTAAGAAATGCAGTGTCGGCCTTTTGTCCGGCGGCGCCGGCAAACTCACCCTGCGCGTCGCCGAGCCGCCCGAAAAGCCGCGAGCGCGAGAAGACTTCGTAGTTGTCGCTCTTGAGCCAAAGCGCTTTCTCCTGCGAAGCATTCCAGTCGTGCAGCAGACCCGCAAAGTCGGGCGACTCTATGTAAAGTTGCGCCCCGGACGGCATCCACGCAGCCATCGATTGTGAAGGCGCCAACGTCGATTCGAGCGCTGCCCCCGCTGCCAGCGCGGCTGCGAACACAGCGCCGGCAATGGCGAACTTCCTCGCTGTAAGTGCCGGCACAAGCCGGCGCGCGATCGTACTGAGCCTTGTCATTGCTGCGCTCCTTTGCCGTGATCCACGGCCGCAATGCGTGGCCGTACAACATTGGGTTGATCCAGCGATGCCTGTATCACCGGCCTCCGGCTGGCGTTCTCGGCATCCACTGCCATCCGCGCTTCCAGTTCGGCCTTATGGCTCGCCAGCCGCCCGACCTCACTCGATTCGCCGCCCAGGGAGATTGCAGTTGCAATCCAACTCACCGCCGAAGGTAGATTTCCTTTGCGCTCGTAAATTACTGCCAGCTCGCTCGCAAGTTTGAATCGCTGGCCTTCGGGAATCTGCGGAAGCGCCGCTTGAGTGGCCGGCGCCGCACCATCGTCGCCGCGGTTCCGTGCCCATTGCGGCACGGGATAGGCGTTGCTGCCGCCGTTCACCAGCGGGTCGATAGCCGCGAGAGCCATCGCATCGTGGCCAAGCGCAAACTCTCTTTCAAACAGCATCAGGCGAGACTCGTCGCTGGGGCCGCACGCCAAAGCATCAAGCAAAATCGGCTCAGCATTTGCTGCCGTGCGCGCCGCCGCAACGCGCGCCGCCAAATAGTAAGGGCGGTTCGCCTGCTCAGGCGTGATCGTCGCGCCGGATGCAAGCAACATCAATTCGCCGCTCAAAGCGCTTGTTGGTTTGGTTGCGCCCTTAAGCGCCGTCGCCGCATCAACCCGCACGCTGTATGCAACCGAGCTGTCTTCGGTGAGCTGAACCAGCAGAGCCTGCGCATCGGCAACTCTCACTTGAGCCTTCAACTCCGCGCGAGCCAGCCGCAGCTTGTATGCCGGCTCCCACGGTACGCCAATTGCGAGCGGCGCCAGGAACTCGTGCGCCTCAGCATCGTGCCCCGTGCGCTCAAGCAGCGACGCTGCCGAATCGAGACTGCTGTATAGCTCCGCTGAAAGCGCCAGCGAGCGCAGCTGTTCCAGCGCATCCGGCATTTCGCCCGCAGCGATCTCAGCTTCAGCCAGCGTCAGATAATCGGCAGGCTGTTGAGCGCCCGATTCCTTACGGCGGCGCAGCACATATTCAAGCAGCAGGCACGCCGATTTGCTGTCGTTCTGCGAAAGCAACGTCTGCGCAACCGTGTCCAGAGCCTGAAGATCGTCGCGCGTTCCGAAATCGCCAACCTCCTGGCCCGATGTGTCCTGCGTCTTCTCATACGAAACAAGCCATTCGGCCAGCTTGCCTGCATGCGCTGCAATCTCAATCTCAATTGGCAGCAACTCATCGCTGTGCGCTGTGCGCGCTTCCGGCGTAATCGCATCCAGCAACTCCGCCGCCTGCGCGTATTGCTCTTCTCCCAGGTAATATTCGATCAGGCGGATTTGAGCGCTGGCCAGCTCATCGGCATGCTGTTCGTCGGTTGTTCCGGCCTGACGCTGCTCCGCAGTCAGCGGTCTACGCGCCAGATCGACCTCTTTCGCAAGAACCAACTCCTGCTGCGCCTGGGGAATCCACGAGTCCGACCCAAGCTGCAGTACCAAATCGGCTGGATCTTTTGCGGCGATCGCCAGATCCATAACCCACTCGATGCCCTGCTTGGGATCGTCAAGCGCGAGGTATGCCGCTTGAAGCAAACCATCAACTTGATACGAGCCATTTTTGGCAATGTACGAGCGCACCACCGCGTCCATCTCGGGCTTGAGCGCCGGTGCCAGCTTCTTCTCGCTAAGGTCGCCGGCGATGGTTGAAAAATTGGTCCAGAAAGTTTCAGGAACCGCGCGCACATCCACCTGTCCGCGCAGGATTCCGAGAGCGGTCTTCCAGTCCTCGATCGCGCCATTTCGATTGCCGCCTGCCCACTCGATCTCAGCCATCGCATCGTAGATTCCAGCCGAGTGCGGAGAAAGTTGCAACGCCTCGCGATACTCATCGAGCGCCTTCGCTCGCTCACCCGCATCGGCATAAGCCTGCGCCAGCGCTTCGTAGGCGGCCAGGTTCGAGGGGTCGTCTTCAAGCCCGGCAGCGATGTAATCCTCTTCGTCTCCGTGGCCTCGAAAGCTGCGATAAACTCCGTAGCGCATGCCGTAATAGAACCAGGTGTGCCCGGCCAATTGGCGTGTAGAGTCGACCTTCTGCGACACGCGCTCGCCGATGGTTGCGTCGCCCACCGTCGTCGTAAATGCCGCATTGGTCGTATCCGATTTGTCGCCGAAGTAAAGCCCTGCCAGCGCGGTGTTCGCAGTTTCCCAAATCGCCGGACGCACGCGCGCCGCAATCGCTGCAGTACTGCGGGCTTCGTCAGAGTTGGCCAGCAGATAATTCGCTGCCGCATCGCCTTCATCGCTTGACGACTCACTGGCAATCGCCGTCAGCTTGTCCGGCGCGTGTTTCAACAAAAGTTTGAAGTAATCGTCGCGCAGCTCCCCCATAACCTGCGTATTGGCGCCGATTTCTTCCATTACGGCCAACGCACGCGTTTCATTTCCGCCCTGGAGATACACGTTTGCGGCGCGCATCAACATGTTTGTGCGCCGTAAACCGCGCATTATGCCGGCATAATCCTCAAGCGTGCGGCCCAATTCGTCAAAGCGCAGGCGGCCGGTCTCGAGTGCGATTAGCGGTTCAACCTGTCGTTCGGCAATTGTGCCGCCATCGCAAATGAGTTCTGTTCGACCCTGTTCTTCCACGTCAAGCAATCCCGCCTCATGCGCCGCAGGAACCCACGTTTCAGCCAACTCTTCGGGCGAGGCACTCGCCCGCGCACGGGTGAGAAACTGCGCGAATTGCACCTTCTCTTCCGGCGTGAAGTACTGCCCTGCGCTGCGCCCCATTTCGATTACGGCCTCGCGGAAACTGCCCCGCGCAGCAAGCTTTCGATTTGCAACTGTGCGCGCGCGCCACTGGGCGTCAGTCACTGAAGCCAGGCCGCGCTTTTCCACCTGCTCGGCCATGATGGAAGGTGAAGTTTCCGATAGAGCTTGAGTCGCATCGCGAATTGCAGTCAGCGTCTGGTAAGCCTGCTGCTGGCGCCGCATGCGAGTCTCAATGCGCGCATATAACGTCGCGCCCCACGCATTCTCAGGCTGCAGCAAATCGTTGCCCGCGAGTTTCACGCCCTGCTCCGCAAACTGCCGCGCCGGGTCAATCAGTTCCCACTCTTCAAGTTGTTTCGCAATCCTGAAGTCGTCGAACGCGCGCTCCTGGTGCCCGTCACTCCAAATCGTCTTCAGCGCCTGCACCGCGAGGTCGACCTTGCCTTGCCTCACCCGCACCTTCGCCTCATCCAGAATCCACTCCGGATCCTTGTAAGTAAGTACGTAGAGCCGCTCGTAGTCGGCGCACGCGTCGTCATAGCGCTGCAACTGCTCTTCAAGTTCCACGCGTTCCGTGTAAAGATCGCTGCGGTCCCTGCGAATGGCAATCGCCTTGTCATAAGCGGCGATGGCCGCTCGATCGTCGTGGAATGCCCGCTCTGTTCGCGCCAGAACAATGGCAAAGCGCGAGTCGCGGGGTGAGTCGCTCACCGCCTTGTCGCCGAATGCCACAAACTGCTGCTCGCGGTGGTATCGCAATGCGTAAGCAGTGGTCTCGGCCAGCAGGCTGTCGTCTTCGGGATAGGCGCTGAGCAACGCAATGTATTGCTCCATTGCGCCTTGGTAGTCTTTCAACCGCGTCAGTGCCGGAATCAGACTGCGCTCAAGCTCAGCCTTTTGAGCCTTGCGTTCATCGCGGCCCATGGGCGAAGACTTGAGTTCATTAATCTTCGAAACATAAAAGTCCCGCAAACCAGTATCGTCGCCGGCGCGCGCGTAGGTTTGCGCCATGGCTGCAATATATTGTGAGTCGAAAGGCGAAGCCGCAAGCAGCGGAGCAATCAGCTCGCGTGCCTGCGCCGTCTCAACAATCTGGGTGGATTTGTCGGCAGCCTCAAGCGCGAACTGTGTGGCGAGGGTCGGCGTCGCGGCTTTCTCAGCTTCAACAAGCGTTGCCACGGCGTGCGGCCGCTGTCCATCGCGCCAGTTAAAGTCCACTTCAGCGCGCACTAATCCCATGATGCGTGGGTTCCGGCGGTAGAGTTCATCAACGATCGCGAGCGCCTGCGCAGGCTGCTTCTGCTGTTCATGCGCACTGGCCAGCTCAAGCTCGAGCTGCATACGATGCACCGGATCGATGGCCAGCGCAATCTGCTTCTCAAGCGCGGCATTGCTTTGCGCAGTCAACGCGTGGGCATTGGCAATCTGCCCAATCGCGTCAAGCAGATCGGGCGAGCTGGCCTTTGCAATTGCCGCATCGAGCAGCCCGGCCAGCTCATTGCCGCGATGCTGCGCCAGCAGCACATCCACGCGCAGATTAAGTGCCGCAAGCGACGTGCTGTCGACGGCCAGCGCCTGAGTTGTCGCAGCATCAACCGCGTCGCGTGTCGCGGGCCGCGTCGCCAAAGTCAGCAGCCGGTTGCGCGCATCGGAGTTGTCGCCGCCTGCAACTGCAGCCAGCGTATACTCGCGCACGGCTGCGGCAGGGTTGTTCATGTCCTCGTCAATCGCACCGGCCTCGTAGCCGTAGAGCGCGGGTTGATGGAATTGTGCGCGCGCGGCGTTTATCTCCTTCAGCGCCTCGTCAAATCTAAAGTAATCCCAAAAAACCGTGGCTGCCTGCAGGTAGCCGTCAGGTGCCCCTGGATGCGCCGCCGGCATCCGCTGCCAGTATGTCGCAGCTTCATTCATGCGGCCGCGGTCGGCATAGATATCTCCGATGTGCGCCAGCCGATCGGTATCGCCAGGTGCCGCGAGCAGCAGATTGTTCTCGATCGCAACCGCCCGATCGGTATCATGCGGGTCGCAATATGCCAGCGAACGGAAAACATTCGATGCCTGCTCGCCGATCTGCTGCTCGCCCGGGTACGCCGACGCAAGCTCACCAACCAGCGGCGCACTCTGCTCAAAATGCGAAGACCAAATTTGCGCCTTGGCCAGCTCGTTCATCGCAGCGTAATCCTTCGCGACCGCCGAGGAGACTGCGCCTTGCGCGTTTAATTCACTCCCCAGCTGCGCCGTCTCTGTCTTCAGCTGACCGGTTCTGCTCAGCTGCTCAAAAAACTCCGACTCAAGCTCGGGCGACTCAAACCAATATTCGCGCAGCAGCTCTGATCGCTTTTCCTGATCTGCCGCCTGCCGCGTATCGTATGCGCTCAGCAGGTCCTGCACAAAAACCAGATCGTGCGGAAAGCGCTGGTGCGCGTAGAGAATCACCTGCACATAAAACCGGCTCGTGCCTTCATTTACGCTGGCAAAGTATCTTTCCAAATCCGTGCCCTGGAAGGTGTCAACCACCTGGCGCGTGAGGGTTTCGTACTGTTCGTACCTCCGCTCGCGCAGGTAGAATCGCGCCAGCTTGTCGTACCAGCTTTTGTCCGAGAACTTTTCCATCGCCTGCTTGTACACTTCCTCTTCCTGCGAGTCGAATCGGTTTTGCTCGAGAAACTGCGCCAGCCGCTGGTAGATACCGGGATCGTTTGGATCGCGATCGACCTCGCGCCGTAAAACGACCAGCGCCTGCGGTAACTGTCGCCGAGCCGTGAGCCGCCCGAGATAGCGGTCGAGTAGCTGCGCATATTCATTCGCAGGCGAACGCACAGCCTGCGCGGTCTGCGCAGCCGGAGAAGCCTGTAGCGCGCGCCCCTGCGATAAGTCGTGGGGCCGCGAAGAAGCCGAAGAATTCTCCGTCTCGGAAGCGTCGGTGTTCTCGTCTGCCATTTCCGCGGATTGAGATTTGGCAGCCAGCGGTACGCCTTTTGCCGCTGCGGCCAATTCGCCCAGCATCCGATCGTAGATGCCGAACTCGTCCTGCGCGCGATTGTCGCGAGCATAGGCATCGGCAACTGCCATCGCCACTTGGTAGCGTTCTGCGCCCGATGGAAATTGCGCCAGATATGCCGAGCCATCGCGAATCACCGCATCGCTCAATCCATAGTTGGCGTACGTGTTGATCAACAGCGAGTGCAGGTCTGCGCGCTCCGGCGCTGCGGGAAACTGTTGATCGAGGATCGCGAGCAACTCGGCCGCTTTGGCGCGATGAAAATACGGTTGCGCGCGCATCTCCTCGTCGTGCGCCTCGCTCTCCGGATTCGTCGAGTTTAAAAATAGCGAGAGAATTCCGTTGAAGTAGCCGGCGCCCGTGTCCATTGTGGCAATGTCGCGATACATCGCCAGGTTTCCCGCGCCAAGCTGAATGGGCTGGTCGGGCGACGTGAGCAAGAGTTCGATCGTGCCGCTTAATGCAATCTGCTGCGCGGGTTCTCCGCGCACGCTGCCGGCTGCGTTGTTCAGCGCAAAGTAATAGCGCGCCTCCTCGACGGGATCTTGCGCGCGCAGCGAGAGTTGTGCCAATGTGTCCAGCTCTTCCGCGGGCCACATAGCATGCCGGCCGTCTTTGCTCTGGCGATAGTCGGCCAGCGCCTGGCGCGCCGCGTCCATGCGGCCTGTCTGCTCAAAAAACCAGAAAATACGCGCGGCTGCATTCAGATCGTCCGGATTCTTCTGCAGACGATCCCGAGCATCTTTGAGAAATTGCCGATCGGTGTGGGTCTGCTTCAGCAGTTCCGTGTAGCTCGCGATCAGCTCATCGGGCCACAATGGTTGAAAGCCATGGTCGTAGACGGCCAGCGCGCTCACGGCCGACCCACTGCGGTATTCAAGCAGCGCAGTGGCCTTGATGGGAAAGACCGGGTCAGAAGGAAAAGCCTGTTGATATGCGACGACTACCTTGCGAGCTTCGTCAAAGCGATTTGCGCCAACCAGGAAGCTGAACTCGGCGCTATACACCGATGCGGTGTTTGGATAGCGCCGAACCCACGCTTGATAAATGTCGTCGATTTCCCGATCGGTGAGCTCGGCATCGCCTTTCAATCCCAGGATTCGCTCAAAGGCCTGCCACGAACGCTGATCGTGCACATCGGTATTCTGCTCACCGCTCGTGGCTGGAGCTGCGGCCACATCCATCAGCACCGCAATTTCGTCGTGCCACTGCAAACGGCGATGATAATAGTTCGCCAGCTCAAACTTCGCGCCAACAGAATCGCTGGCATGCGCTGCATAGTTTTTCCAATCGCTCTCAGCGTCGGCAAAATCCAGCGCCTGCTCATCGGTGCGCGCGCGCAGCGCATACAGGTCAGCCTTGTGCGGCGACTGATTCACCAGTTCGCTCAACTGCGCCCGAGCTTCGGCAGGCGGCCTGGGATACATCACCTTCACGCCTGCCGCGTCCATCGCGCGAAACAGCGCATTCTCAATATCGCTGCCGGCCGCAGTCAGCTGCATCCACTTGGGCAGCTCGGCGCGCGCCGCAAGCAGCACAACAAAACTCGCCGGCAGCAGAGCCGCCGCGGCAATGCGCAGTGCGGCGCGCCGGGACGCAGACAATTTACGGAAGCACTTCAATGGGCACCTCCTCGGTTCCAAGGTTGTGCGCAATGTCTTCAGCTGTAACTGTCAGCTTGTACTCGCCGGGCGGCAGCGAGGGCGGAATCGTTAGCGTACCGGTATTGGCTGCGGCCGCGGGGCTCCAGCGCAAGCTTACCGGCGCGGCTCCGTCGATGTGCGCAATCAGGTCGCGCGTGCTGGCTGAAGCGCTGGCTTTGATGTTGATTGGCTGGCCACGGTGGAAGTCGCTGCGGTCGAGCGAAATCTTTACCGTGGGCGGCGTGCTGGCGATCACGAATGTCTTCGCTTCTCGATATACATTGCCGTGCTTGTCGCGCAAAATCAGCCGCACGCTGTAAGTGCCGTCCTGCATATCCACCGGCGCCAGGAATCGCGTCTGCCACACGTCACCGTCGCTCAAGTAACGCAGCGGTTTGGTCAATCCAAATGGAAACAGCGCGATCACCGAGACGATGGAGGGATCGGTATGCACGCGCAGAACCGGGTCCCCGGGCCGAATCACGCGCGGCCGCAGCAGCGCCCGGGGAACCGCCAGGAACGACGTGTACGGAGTAACAAATTTGTACTTGCGCGAGAGGCGGATAATCTCATCCACTGCCGCATCGGTCTCGCCATTGCGCGCAATCTCTTCAAGCAGCGCATTCACGCGCGCCTGCGCCCACAATCTGGGCAGACCGGGGTGGTCGAGTTCCATTGCGGGGAACGCCGCACGAGCGGTCGCGTCAAGCGGCGCTCCGTCGCGATTGGCACGCACCTCAAACGCCACCTTCTTTGCCGGCTGCATGTATTCGCCAACCCAGTTCGCTTCCGAGCCGGTATACACCGCGTCATCAAGCGGATAAATATCCTGCGCCGCCACCGCCGGCGTTAACGCAAGCCCCAGCTGCGAAACGGGACTGCGCACAATCTTCGACAAAAAGATATCGAGCTTGGCGTCGAGCGGTTCGGTCGATAGTACGCTCACCAGCACGCCATCGTTCTTGGCCAGCATCTTCATCAGCGTCAAGTTGGCGTCGTCGCCGACCGCAAGAATCTCGGTCCGCGGACGATTGGCGGCCTGCTTCCATTGCTGTGTGTATGCCGCGGCAATTTTTCCATCGGTCAATGTTCCTCGGTCGGCATCGCCATCGCTCAGCAACACAATGTAGCTGTTGGGCTGGGTGCACTGCGCGAGGCCGGCCGCCAGCCCTTTGCTCAAATCGGTTCCGCCGCGCAAACGGCTCGCGCGCGCAAAGTTCAGCGCATTCTTGACGGTCGCGGAATCGGCTGCGACGGGATGCGATTGAAACGCAGTCACATCCTGGTTAAACAGGAGAACGTTGAAGTGATCTTGGGGCCGCAGAATCAGCAGCAGCTTTTCAAGCGCTCCGTAACTGCGTTCCAGCTTCTCCCACTGCATCGAGAGCGAATTGTCGAAGAGCACAACAATGTTGCGCGGCGCGCCGTTGTCTGCGACTGCGGCTGCCGGCTGCGTGTTGCGGCCTTCGCCCACCAGCACGCTGGCTTCAAAAAATCCCGGCTCGCTTTGCTGCTTCAGCGGAGCGGTCTCATCGGGATGAGGTTCTTCGGCCTTGGGATTCCGATAGGTGAGCACGCTCAACTGGTCGGAATTCGCGGCATCGATCTTCCAGCTCGCCGCCAGATCCTCAGTAAAGTTCACGTTGTCGCCTTCAAACGATCCGCGCACCGTATGCGCATCGATTTGCGCGAGGCTGAGCGGCATCGTCTTCGATGACGACTGAAAATCATGAATCGCGAACGGCGAACTCAAAGTGAAGCTGATCTTCAAGTGGCCGGCCGATTGTTGCTGATATGCGTCGGGCCGGAGTGGAAACGCGAACTGCGATTTGAAGCTGTTGACGTCGATCTTCTGGTGATATTCGAGCTCGAGCCGCTTGGTTCCGTATGCCGGAATGGGCGCGATGTGCGCCGAAAACAGCGACGATTGCCGTGCCGAATCTTCAGTGCGCTCGCCCATCTCCAGCAGTCCGGGGTCGAGCTGCTGCGCGCGCACGTCTTCATAGATCTCTCGCGCCTTTCGCCGCGTAAGAATCACCGCGGGAATGCGCACCGTGCCGTCCCACACCGCAAAGTCTGAGACGGTGCTGCCCGTCGGCAATGCGAAAACGTAATTCCCCTCCTGCGGTATCGCGGTGTGATTCGAGAAAATCTCGAGGACAAAGATACGCGCGTCGCCATTCTCAATCGTGATGTCCACCTGCATTTCGTCGAGCGAAAGAACTCGCGGATCGGGCTCGGTGCTGTTGCCGGGGATCAACACACCTGCATCGGCGCACGCAACGCGCGATGCCACGCAAAGAGCCGCAACCACCAGCACAGGAAGCAGACGCGTGCGCTTGATTAGTCTGCGTATCATTGCGCCAGGCTCCTTTCGGCAATGCGAACCAGGCCGTTGTCAGTGCCGATGTAGATTTCGCCGTCGCGCTGAGCCAGCGCGGTCACGTTCATTGAGGGCAGGCCCGCCGCCCACTGACGCCATCGCCCGGTGTCGCGGTCGTAGATGTAGAGGCCGTCGCTCAGCGTGCCCGCAAGCACGTGCGCGGGTGTCACAATCATCGCGTTTGGATTCACTTCCATGGGCCGCGTAGCATGCTCGAACGCGTTAAACTGCCCGTCGACGCCGAGCCTCATCACGCCCGCGCCGTAGGTGCCCACAAACCACTCATCGCCCACGGGAACAATTGCCGTGATCCAGTTGTGCTTGAGCGCCGAGTTTGTCGCGGTGAAATTGCGCACGACGTTTTTGTCCTGCAACTCCGAGATGCCGCCAAGCGTTCCGGCCAGCACGCGATTCTGGCTCACGCCCAGCGCATAAACGTGGTTGTTCACCAGCCCCTCAAACGCGTACAGGCTCTCGGCTCCGTCAAGGCCAAAGAACGTAATCCCCGCCGGCGTCGCAATTACCAGGTCGTCGCCATAATTCTCAACGTCGGTAACGTTGTCGGCGATCAACCCATCGTGCCGCCCGAGCACGCGATCCAGCTTTCCGTGCTCGTCAAACAGGGCGAGCCCGTTGGCTGTGGCCACGTCGATGCGCGCGTTGCGGTGGTCGGCAAGTATTCGATTCACGCAGAAGATGCGCTCGTCTTCGCGATGCGTGACCTTTTCCACGTCGCCGCGGATGGTAGCCGCGTCAAGCCCGCGATCGAAGTAGCCGATCCACAGCGTTCCATCCGGAGCAAATGCAAGCGCAGAAATATCGCTGTCGCTCAACAGCGGCCGCGCGTCACGCAGCACCGGGCGCCAGCGGTTCTCTTTGCCGCTCCGCTCGAGCAGCCCAGCATTGGTAACTGCCACCAACCCATCCTGCGTATTGAAGAACGCGTTCGCAGCTGCGGCATCTTGTTGCTGCGTGGCTTCGCCGGCGTCGGCGCGGATGCGCTGCTCAACAGTTCGAGAATCAAGCGGCACGCGCACAATGCCTTCGTCGACTGTGCCCACGGTGAGCGTTCGATCGTCCACGGCCAGGGCCTGGACAAAATAGTCCTTTGCGAGCACGCGCTTCAGTTGTCCGCCTTCAAACTCAGCCACGCCCAGCGGCGTGCCCGCATAAACAGCCGGTCCGCGAATGGCCAACGACGTTACATCGTCGTCGGGCATGCCCTGCGCCGAAGCAAATATATCCGCCGTGCCTCCGTGAAAGTGGATCAGCCCGGCGTCCTGCGTTCCTGCCCAGAGATTGCCGGCATCGCCAGCAAGCGTCGTAATGCTGCGATTGGAAAGTTGCGGATGCAAATAGCTCATCCTGCCTGCGCCGTTGCTGTTCGCGCCTCCGCCGTAAACCAGCACTCCGAGCTTGCGGGTTCCCAACAGCACGTCGCCCGTCGAGAGCGGAAGAATCGCAGTCACGTCGCGGGCCGCGGCCTCGCGCGGAAGAACCTGCGTAAAATTGCCGCCGTCAAACAGCAACAGGCCTGCGCCGCGCGTGGCAATCAGCAGCTCAGGTTGAGCTGCGCCTCGCGGCGTTCCCACGGCAAGAGCCGTGACCGGCGCGGCTGGCAACTCCAGGCCGGGGCGAAAACTTCTCGCCGGGCTGCCATCCGCATTGATCTCGAATAGTCCAGTCGGGCCGCCCAGGTAAACTCGCCCGTTGTACACCGCGCCGCATGTCCACTTGGCCGGCGAGTTCATACCCTCCACCGCAACGCTTGTGGCCGGGCTCAGCACGCGCGACTCAAACTCAATATGCTGTGCGGCGTTAGCCTCGGCAGTGGCGGAACGGAGCGAGTGCTGAAGTCGAATGTAGAAGGCAAATGACAGTCCAGCGGCGGCAACAACGGCAGCCACCGCGACAAGGGCCCAGACTCTCGTATGCTTCTTTATTTGGTTCCAGACTCGCATCCGTTCCTCCCGAGACGCGAAGGCGTCGCCGTCCACGCCGCCCTCGCGCACTCAAACAGGTGCATGAGAAGAACCATACTGTAAGTTGTTCAAAACACGGTAAGGTCTTTTGGGAATCGCAGGTATTGATCGTGTCAGGCGAACCACACTGTGTCAGGCTGCATACGACATATCCGTGTTCGTGCTTTCTCACCCTTACGGCAAAGAACGCCGTAAGGATGGGTCAACCTCGGTTCGTGCCTGCTTCAAATCCCTTTGTGGACGGAGGCCTCGGAACGAGAGTTAGGCAGCGCGCAAAAAAAGAAGGGCCGCCTGCTTGCAACGCGAGATGCCTTCCACATCTCGCATTACTTGCAAACGGCCTGATAGAGAGGCAAGTCAGCAATGGAGGAAACTTGAGCCCTGTTCCTGACTTTCGCTGCGCCGACCCGCGAGCGAAAGTCAGGGACAAGCTTTTAACCGCGGGCGTAGTGTTCGAGCGCCATGCGGCTGGGAATCGTTATCGTGCATCCGTGCTGGGCAACCAGTTGGCGGTTCTTGAAGATCGAGAGCGTGCGGGTGACCGTCTCGCGCGAGGCGCCGATGAACTCGCCAATCTGCTCGTGGGTGAGTGAAACCCTGCAGCGCACGCCAGATTCTTGCTTTGGGGCCTCATCGAACTTTTGCTGCGGCGTCTCATCGCTCCAGCCGATCAGCAGACGAGCCAGCCGTTCGGGAACCGAGGTCGACAGCCCCACCATGCGCAGTTGTTCGCAGGCCAGGTTAAAGCTGCGGCTGATTTCGCGGGTCACAACTTCGTAAACCTCAGGATGCCGCGCCATGAAATGGAGGAATGTCTGCCGCGAGACGTGCGCGATCTTCGCCGGGTAAAGCGTGTCGGCCGTCATCTCGTAACCATTGCCCGAGAGAGTTGAAGAGAGCCCCAGTACTTCGCCGGCCCTGGCAATGCGCAGGCTCAAGCGGCGACCGTCGCTCGAGTTGATTGAGAGCTTCACTTCGCCCTCAACCACCACCATCACGCCGGCATTCTCCTGGGTCTCAGTAAACAGAACCTTGTTTGCCGGCTGCGAAATTGGAACCACCAGGTTGTCGAAATCGGCCAGGGCTGCCGGGGAAAGTGCGCTGAAGAACGCGCCCTTCATGTAGGGCTTCACGACTGTCACATTGCTCTTCTCAGTGTGCATGTCTTTACTCCGCGTCTAACTGTTGCAGGCTCTCGCGCGTGACCTCTCCGGCGAGATACTGCGTCCAGGGTGTGCCGGTCAAAATTTCGGCTTGCGTCTGAGCGTAGATCGTTCTCAGAGCCCGAATTCCGACCGAATCGGCAAAAGTGGTGTCACGAAGATCAATTGCGAGCTTGCGTGCAGCGAGAGTTGGTTTTGTTTCGTCCCACAGGCGGTCAAGTTCGGCCGCCCATGGTCCGGCAATTCTGCCTTCGAGCTTGATGACCAACTCTGTCGCGTTCTCTTGAACTGTGATTCGTAACGCCATGCCTCCTATATGGCACGGGGAGGGCCAAACTTTTTCGTCGCGAGAGACGATGCTTGCAGAGCATTGAATTTAAGAGGAATAGAGTTTCGTTGGGTGTGATTTAGAACACACGGGCCGAGGGTCGGGTGACGACGAGACGAAGACGATATTTCGTCTCGAGACGATGGTTCGTCGCCTCCGGGGTCGAGAACCATGCGGGGATACCAACGGCGAACTCCGGACGCGCCGCCGGGAATTACCAAAATGCCGTATCAAACGCATGAGAGTCCAAGGCTTGATCGACTGGTGCGGATTACTTCCGGTTAAGCGACGAGAACGAAGCCGCTGGCGCGGCGGACACTGCCTCGATGTGCAGCCGCGAGCGGCGGTGGCTGCGATAGGTTGATTCACAAGGAAGGAGATTCTTGTGACCAACCTACGCAGGCGGATGCTGG
>JBEKCW010000014.1:0-26438 GCA_050014675.1 Occallatibacter sp.
CGCGCTACCACCGAGTGCATCCACCCGAACAGGAATGCGATCCGGGGCCCGAAGCCGCGACGAAGATATGCGTATTCCCCACCTGCTTCCGGAATGGCGGCGCCGAGTTCCGCATAGCACATACCGCCGAGGAGAGAGAGAATTCCGGCTCCCAGCCAAACCGCCGCCAGCACTGAAACCGATCCCGCGTCTCGCGCCACTTCGCCGGGTTTCAAAAAGATTCCCGTGCCCACCATCGTGCCCAAAATGATGGCCCCCGACGCAAGTGGCCCCAGCGCCCTCTCGAGGCCGCCGGTTTCTTTTCGCTTGAGCAGGGTCTTGAGCATTACTTCGGGCCCTCTAAACGCGCGCGCACAGCAGCACCCTGGCGCATTGTGGAGCGCCTGCCCGAACCTCGGCCTTCTGCATTGGAGCAAGGGGCTTCGCCGAGAGCTGGCTGCATTTATTTCTCCTTCGTTTGAAAGATGATAACGAGCAGGGCGACGCCTAGAAAGGCAAATTGGTACGATGAAACGTTTCTTCGCGAGCTATTGCGGCAACTCTTCGAGCAACGCGTCGAGGTCGGCTTGCGTATTGTAAAAGTGCGGAGCAATTCGTAGTCCTCGACATCGCGCTGAAGTGATGATGTTGCGGCCTTCAAGATGGCTGCAAACTTCGGCGGCCGAATATCGCTGATGCAGGCACGTAACAATAGCGGAGATCTCTGCCGGAGCCGTCGCGCTGGTTACTTGATATCCCTTCTTCTCAAGGCCCGAAATCAGGTATGCACTCAGCGAGAGCACGTGCCGCTCAATGTCGGCCGGCCCTGCCTGTAGAAGCAGATCGATTGCCTCGCCTAGCCCACAAATGCCCGCAACATTTGCCGTGCCTCCCTCGAATCGGATCGCCCCATCGCGAAAATCGAGGTCGTGAACCAGATAGTCGCCATGATCTTTCACCGCTGTCCATCCAATGACGGTCGGCGCGATCTGCTGGAGGGCCTGGTCAGAGAGATACAGAATGGAAATCCCCTTGGGGCCGAGCAGGAACTTATGTGCTCCCGCTGCAAAAGCGTCCACAAAGTCTCTCTCCACGTCCAGTTCGAGCGCTCCAAGCCCCTGCACGGCATCCACTACAAAAAGAATGCCGCGTTCCCTGCAAAACTTTCCCGCGCGTTGAATATCGAGTCTTTGGCCGGTGGCAAATTGAACCCAGCTGAGGGCGACCACCCGCGTGCGCTCATCCGCCAATGCGAGCAACTCTTCCAGGTCCACCATGTGCGAGTCAACGCCGTTGGCAATCCGCATATCAACGCCATGCTCACAAGCGACACGGCGCCAGGGGTAAACGTTGGCCGGAAACTCCGCTGCAGTGGTAACGATATTGTCGCCACTGCGCCATTGAATGCCGTTGGCAATCGCGGAGATGGCTTCAGATGTATTGCGCAGAAAGGCGATTTGATGGGGCTTGGCGTTGACCAGTTGCGCAGCCCGACTGCGGGACGCGGTCTGCCTTCGTTCCATCTCTTCCCAAATCCGCGAGCCGCAAAGCATGGAGCCGTCGAGCACCTTGACCATGCAATCGCGGGCCGCGCTCGAAAGCGGGGACACGCTCGCATGGTTAAGGTAGACGTACCTCTCCGTGATCGGAAAATAGCGGCGGAATTTATCGGGAAGCTCTTGCATGCGGTCGGCGGGGAAGTGAGCTTCGGCTCCTTTTCTGCGATCGCCCACGTTTTCAAGCCGAGCGGCAACGTTGCTTGAGCGTGTCGAGGGCAATTGCAGGTTCAAAACACTTGTTGCAGATCGATACAATAATGCGACACAAACGTTTCTCGTGTCAATTGAATAAGGGGGAATTTAACGGAGGCAATTTGAGTGCCGCGGGACCAGCGACGGCGCTATCGATGCGAGTCGGGAACGCGAGCCTTGAGATGAAAGCGGCCGCTGGTGCGCTGTTCTTCAGAGATCGATTCAAGCACCGGCTGCAGGTTCTCAGACCGCAGGCTGGTAACCACCACCAGCACCGAGTTGAGAAATGCCATGGCGCTGGTATACGACGTGGCGAACGAGATTCGCTCGGTGGGCGTAATAAAGAACTCGTTGCAGTGGGAGATGATGGGCGAGAGGTAATTGTCGGTGATCCCCGCGCAATATGCGCCTTTGCGCGCGGCCTGCTCCAGCGCGTCCACCGTCGCGCTCAACCCCCGCCCGAAAGTAATGGCGATAACCACGTCAGACTTCTCAATGGAGCGCGTGCGGTGCACCATTGTGCCCGGCGTCAGCGCATTGACTACGTTGAACCCGATCATCGTGAGCGTGTATTCAAGATAGGAGCCGAGGCTCGCCGACATATCGCCGGCCAGGATGAGAACCCTGCGCGCCTTCCATAGCTTCTTGGCGAGCGCGAGGATACGCTGCGGCTCAATGCCCGCGCGCAGCGCATTCAGATTTCTCAAATCGCACTCCAGCGTGCTTTGCACCAGCCCGGAGACCCCGGTATGCTGGGGGGTCTTTTCCAGCACTTCGATCGAAGTTGCTTGGTTGATGGCCCGTTCATGCAGATAAATACGGAAATCCGCGTACTGCCTGAAGCCGAGGCTGCGCAGCCAGCGCAGCAGCGTGGAGGCATCCATGGAGAGTTTGCGCGCCACCTGGCGCAAGCTCAGCAACACATATTCGCGCGGGTGTTCGAGGATGGATTGAATGAGTTCCCGCTGTTGTTCCGAGAACGCCTCAAGCTTTACTGCGATCTCGGCCTCTGCCTTCACTGAGGCAACTGCAGTTCTCGTTGTCTTCATAACTGGCGGTAAAAACGTCTTGAACCCTTCCGAGTATCGCACAAAACGGGAGCGCCGCACCGGAAAAAGCTCAGCCCATGGCTGGAGATGCCGGAGCCCGCCCGGAATGAAGCAATCGTTTCATAATTAACTAAAGTAATGCCACAAATGATGTGATAGACTGCCGATTGTAGAATTCTTCCCGGCACGCGGAAACATGCTTCCCTGCCTCATTTCTGTTGGAAATCGGCAGCGCGCAAACATTGAAAGGGATGGAGCGGCAATGAAAAACTTCTTCACGAGTCAGCGATTTCTGATGATCTATTCCGGCGTTCTGACCGCGGTTTTTGCGATAACTGTCTTTTGCGCATTTGCCGAAAAAGATACAAACGCCGAATTCGATCAGATTACAGTGCATAAGTTGAACGTAGTGGAGCCAGACGGGACGTTGCGCATGGTGATCTCGGACCAGGCCGAGTTCCCCGGGATCATTGTCAAGAATAAGCAGGTGTACGAGCATAAGGACCGCAGCACCGCCGGCATGCTTTTCTTTAACGAGGAAGGCACTGAGAATGGCGGCCTGATTTTTGGCGGCAAGAAGGCCCCGGACGGCACGGTTTCAAGCTACGGACACCTGAGTTTCGATCGCTATCTCCAGGACCAGGTGTTTACTGAAGATGCTTCAGAGGAGGGCGCTCAGAAAGAAGCCGGCATCAGCATAGTGGACCGTCCCGATTGGCCGATTACGGACGTCTTGAGTTTGCCGCAGAGCGATTGGAAGGCATTTGCTGCTTCGCATTCCTCGCCTCACCAGCGGATTCGTTTGGGGCGCAATGCGGACCAGTCCGCATCACTGGTGCTCAAAGATACCGACGGCCGGCCGCGCATGGTGCTTCAGGTGGCGGCTGACGGTACGCCCACATTGCAATTGCTCAACGGCGAAGGCAAAGTGGTTTCCCAGTTGCCTGCCGCGCCTTCCGCTGGAGCCGGCGCGCAATAGGAACTTCCGCGGAGGCAAAGATGTATTTCGATGTTCGCGGTCTGGAAGTCCACGCGGCGGACCAGGAGACAGTAGAGCAACTTGACGCCGCGATTGGCGCTTATCTCGGCTCAGAGCGCAGCGCGCCCGACCGCGTAAAAGATATCCTGCTCCGCGATCCTTATTGTCCTCTCGCCCATGTGCTTCAGGGCTACTTTGAGATGCAGGCCGCCCGGCCGGAGATGGTTGCGCGTGCGCGTGTCTCGCTCGCACAGGCTGACGGAATCACTCCGCCGCTGAACGCACGCGAGGCTCTGCACACGAATGCTCTGCGCGCATGGATCGATGGAGACCTGCCGCTGGCAGTCGAATGCTGGGAAGCCATCCTCGTCGAGCATCCCCGCGATTTGCTGGCAATTCGGCTGGCACAATTCATGACTTCGTACCTGGGCAGAAGCCGGGATATTCTTGCTTCGGTCGAGAGAGTTTTTAGCCGCTGGGATCCACAGATTCCTGGCTACGGCTATTTACTCGGCTGCCTCGCCTATGGCCTGGAAGAGGCGGGCGAATATTCGCAGGCCGAGCGCAGTGGACGCGAGGCGGTGCAGTTAAATCCCCGCGATTTGTGGGCGGCTCATGCCGTGGCCCACGTAATGGAAATGCAGGCAAGGCCACGCGAAGGCCTGGCCTGGATGACCAGCCTGGAACCGGGATGGACAAGCTGCAACAATTTTGTCCGGCACCTGAAATGGCATCGCGCTCTGTACCTGCTTACTCTGCGGGAGTTCGACTGCGCTATGCAAGTCTACGATCGCGAAGTGCGCGGCGCATGGAGCGACGAGTATCTCGATTTGGCAAATGCCGCGAGCCTGCTATGGCGCCTGGAACAGGAGAAAGTCGACGTCGGTTCGCGATGGGAGGAATTGGCGGAATGCGTGCTGCCGCACCGCGACGACCATCTCTTTGTATTTGCCGATTTGCATTACATGCTGGCTGCTTCAGCCGCGGGTCCGGCAACGGGCAACAGTTTTCTTGCATCGTGTGCCGCGTTCGCGGAATCGGAAAGCGGCGCGCAGTCTGTGGTGATGAAGCAGGTTGGCCTCGACGTTGCAGCTGCAATTGTTTCCCATCGCGAGGGGGAGTATGCCGGGGCGCTGGGGCGGCTTTTCCCCACGCGCGCACAACTTAATTTGATTGGCGGAAGCCACGCGCAGCGCGATACGTTTGAGCGCCTGCTAATCGATTCGGCCGTGCGATCTGGCGACACGGAAAAGGCGCGGCAGCTACTGATGGAACGGATCGCCACGCGACGCGATGATCTGTGGGCATGGAAAACCTTGAAACAGTTTGCCGAGGCGGCCGCGTTTCGCGAAGATGCAGCGCGCGCGGCAGAGGAAATAAGACGTCTGTCGGGATCGTTTGAGGCTCAAGGCGCCTGACGGAAAGCATAAGAACGGAACACGAAATCGAGGGACTTGAAATGAATTCTGAAAGTGGACTGGCCACTGCGAAGACAGAAGCCAACGAATCGTTCAACGAGGCCACAGCGAATCATGACAAACTGCTGGCCGGGCGTGCCAGACAGTTGTCCGCCGCTGCTCCCGCCGCTGCCGGCACTCACGTTACCTCATTCGACTCGGGCCACGCGTTCCCAGGCGTGTTGCCCGACCTGACCGCGGAGGCCGACGCAGCATTGGGCCAATATCGCCCTGAAACGCTTCAGTACGCTCCGCGGCCTGGACTCGCCGAGTTGCGGAAATGGATTGCGGAATACATGCGGGCCGACGGCGGGTGCCACCTCGAGGCGGAGAATGTGCTAGTAACCAATGGAGCAAAACATGCGCTGGAACTGGTCTGCCGACTGCTTCTCGACCCGGGCGATGCCATTGTTGTCACCACGCCCACGTACTTTACCGCGATTCCAATCTTCAGGAGTTTTGGAGTTGAGTTCATCGAAATCTCACAGGATAGCGAAGGGCTTTGCGTTGCGCAGCTCGAAGAAGTGCTGATGTCGCGAAGCCGGGCGGGATTGCGTTTGCCGAAGTTCATCTACGATGTGCCCGACTTCCATAATCCAACCGGAGTAACAATGTCCCGCGGCCGCCGCGAAGCGTTAATCGCACTCGCGGAGCGAAGCCGCATCCTGCTCGTTGAGGATAGTCCTTATCGCAAAGTGAGATTCGAAGGCGATTCCCTGCCTTCATGGAAGGCGCTGGACGAGGGCAATTCGGTGTTGTCGCTGGGCACTTTCTCCAAGCTGCTGGCTCCGGGAATGCGCGTAGGCTGGGTTGCGGGTTCGCCCGCTTTGATCAATAGAATGATTCAGCTCAAATCTGACGGCGGATCGTGCCCGTTGACACAGCGCATGATTCTTGAGTTTTGCAAGGGTGGGCGCCTGGAAGGGCATATTGCACGGGTGCAGCAGGTGTACCGTGAACATCGCGATTGCATGGTGGCCGCGGTGCGCCGCGAGTTGCCCGAAGCAGCGATGACGGTCCCGCACGGAGGTTACTATGTGTGGTTGACCCTCCCTGAACATGTGGACGGAGATTTGCTGGCCCTGCGCGCGCAGCAACGAAGTGTCATCTTCATCCCTGGAAGCAAATTTTTCGCAGCAGCGGGCGTGGCATCGCGGAAGAGATATATCCGTCTCGCCTACAGTCACGCTACTCCCCAGGAAATCGACGAGGGAGTGAAAATACTTGGAGAGGTCTATCGCGCTCTCGATTAAAGAGCCGGAGAATCGCGATTGAACCCGCTGCCTGGCGCGCGAAACAAGCAAATGGCTCGCCGGCACACAGCGCATAGGAGATGGGAATACCGATGGCAGTAAGCCAAACTATGGAAATCTGCGGAATTCGCGCCGAACCCGGAACCAGGGCGCAAGGGTTCGTGACAATTGGTGAAACGGCCGCGGGGCCCGTTCAGTTTCCGCTGGTGCTGTTCAATGCGTCCGAACCAGGTCCCTCGCTTGCAATCACGGCCGGAGTTCATGCCACGGAATACGCGCCCATCGAGGCTGCGCTGCGCCTCATCAACGCTCTCGAATCGAGGCTGCTACGCGGTTCGGTCGCGATTGTGCCGGTCGCCAATTTGACCATGTTCGCAGCGCGCAGCGGCTTTGTTACGCCAATCGATGGGCTGAATCTCAACAAGGTTGCTCCAGGCGGGAACGGATCGATCACCGAACGGCTGGCGAAAGAGTTGCTCGACGGAGTGATTGCTCATACCTCTTGTTACATCGATCTCCACGCCGGCGACCTGGGTGAAATGCTGATGCCTTTTGGCGGTTGCTGCGTTACCGGAAATCCCCAGGTGGATCGTGACGCGGAAGCGCTGGCCCGGTTGTATACGCCTAAAATGATTTCGCTTGCGCGCGAAGGCAGCTCGTTACCGCCGTTTGCTGGTTCGCTGGTCTACGAGGCAGCGCGGCGCGGAGTGGCTGCAATTCTGGCCGAGTCGGGCGGGAACGGCACCCTCGTGGAAGAAGATGTGCAGGTGCACCTGCGCGGCGTTGAGAATATTCTGCGTTATTTAGGTATGGTTGAAGGAAGGCCGAAGATACCCGGGCCGCAAACGAGCGCGACGGGCCGCGTCATTACCCGCGCTACCCGCTCCGGCTTGCTTCGTCTGCAGGTCGAAGTGGGTGACGCAATTGCCGAGGGCCAGGCGGCGGCCGAAATTTGCAGCGTTTTTGGAGATGTGGTTGAGACTGTGCGCGTCTCCAAAGCTGGAACCGCGGGGCTGGTGTGGGCGCACAAAGTTGTCAGCAGCGGAGATCCCGTGGTGCGATGCTGGTATACGGAGCCCGCATTGCCGTTCGCTGCAACCGACCCGTTTCTTGAGGAGACTTAAGTTGAGAATTCGTTCTCCGCATCTCCGCAACGCGCGAACCATTCGTTGCCGCGCTCTGTCGTTGGCCTTTTGCGCGGTTATCTGTGGAGGATATTCCCTCGAAATATGTGCCCAAGCCGATACCGCCGGCACCGCGCCGCAGACCACAGCAATTTTGTGCGGCGAATTGATCGACGGCAAAAACGGCCAACCCCTGCTGCATGCCGTTGTTCTCATTCAAGGCAACAAAATCATTTCCGTCACCCAGGGCACAAATCCTCCGGCGGGAGCTCAGATCATCGACCTTTCTCACGACGCTGTGTTGCCGGGACTCATCGATGTTCACACTCATCTTTTGTTTTCGAGCCTGGTTTACGACGATCAGCTCCTAAAGGAGTCCATTCCGTATCGGGCGATTCTCGCGACGCGCAACGCGCGCATCGCGCTCGACAACGGCTTTACCACGCTGCGCGACCTTGAGACCGAAGGCGCCATGTATGCGGATGTGGACCTGAAGAAGGCTATTGATGGCGGATTTGTTCCCGGCCCGCGATTGCAGGTAGCCACGCGCGCCATTGCCCCAACCGGCATGTATCCGCTGCTCGGATACTCGTGGGATCTCGATCTGCCGCACGGCGTTGAAGTGGCCGATGGAGTTGAGAATCTTCGCCATGTGGTGCGCGAGCAAATTGGCAACGGCGCAGACTGGATCAAGGTCTATTCGGACCACGGCTATCATTTTGGACCCGATGGCAGCCTGCATGGAATTGTGAACTATACCGATGCGGAGTTCAGCGCCATTGTGGATGAAGCGCACAGGCTCGGCAAACCGGTAGCGACGCATGCCGTCAGTCAGGAAGGGATCGCATCGGCCCTTCGCGCGGGGGTGGATACCATCGAGCACGGTCCAGGCTTGACCGATGATGAGATTGACACGATGGTGCAACGCGGAATCCCGTGGGTTCCCACCATAACAGGCTTTGCGTACGCGTCGCCTGGGCACCATGTAAACGCTCAATTAGTCGCCAGGGAAAAGCAGGTCTTCGCCTTGGCGCTGAAGAAAGGCGTGAGAATCGTCTGTGGTACCGATGCCAGCGGCTTTGCGTGGACCGCATTCTCTGAGGCCCGCGAATTGAAATTTTATGTGGACTATGGGATGACCCCCATGCAGGCCATTCGCAGCGCAACAGTCTCCGCGGCTCATTTGCTCGGGTGGAGCGATCGTATCGGTACTGTCGAACCCGGAAAATTCGCTGACATCATTGCGGTCTCAGGCGATCCGCTCGCCGACATTACCCGGCTTGAGCATGTTGGATTCGTCATGAAAGACGGCGTTGTTTACAAGCAGGAAATTGGTCAGGCCAATCCGCCTTCGCCTGCGCAGTAAGCGGCCGATAAGTGCTGAGGGATGGATGCTACTCGCCTATCTTGGGTACGCGTTCTGCACATCCTGAAGCGGCTGGACGATCTGCACGCCGCTCGTCGGTTCTCCGCCCGGCGCTGCTGCCTCAGCTTTCTTCCCGTCGATCTGCCAGTCCCAACTGTATTGCCCTTGCGTCATTGGAATCGTCACTGTCCACACATCGCCGTTTTGCGTGGCCGCAACTGGCTTTATGGTAAAGTTCCCTTCGAGCGCTACTGCCTTGGCAGTGCTGTTGTGCAGCGTAAAGGTAACAGTCTCGCCACGATTTCGCCGCAGCAGCAGCTCATTGTCGGGATCGATGCGCACATCCCGAATCGATCCGAGACTTGCAACATCGAGGGTGCTGGTCTTGCCGGTGAGTTGAATCGTCTTCTTCACCGTCGCACCCGAGCTGGTTGTGATGCCAAGCTGCACGGGAATCTGGAAAACAACGTCGGGCTGCTGCTGCGTTACGACGATTTGCGATCCCTGAATCTGTGCCGTCAGATTTGGAATGTACTTGGCGGTTACCCAGGGAGTGATGAATGAGGTCAAATCGTATCCCGCGGCTTTTGACATGGCGGCGATGAAATCCTCGTAGCCCGCCTTCTGGTCGCGCGGAATCCGGATGTAGTTTCTCATGCCTTCGTCGAAGGTTTGCTGGCCCAACTTCACTTCAAGCATGTGGAATATCCACGCACCCTTGACGTAGTGAATGCTGCCGTTATCAGGGTTGCCCACAATGCTGCGCGCGCCATCGTGTCCGCCAAGGATGTAGTAGTTGTACGCGGTCTGCCAGATTCCCTTCTCCACGTCGGGCCCGTATTGCTTCGCCACAAAGCTCCACTCGCAGAATGTCGCCCAGCCCTCGCGCAGAAAATTCGCGCCCGGCCCGGTGGCTTGCATCGTCCATCCATGCGATACCTCGTGCGCCAGCGGGGCGTTGGGTTGAGACGCAGCCTCGCTCAGCGGGCTGTAAAGAACGCTGCTGCCGCCCTGCCCGGAAACGACCAGGTCGTTGGTGCGATACACAAAGCCGTGATGACCTACGTCGCGTTCTTCCGCGACCGCGATGTAATCGCTCTGCGGAGGCCCAAAGCGTTTGCTGAGGATGTCGTCGACCGTTCGTACCTGCTCGCCCAGAACCTCGGGAGTGAAATGAAAATCCGGAGTGAGAAAAGTGCCGAATTGCATGTTGCCAATCTGCGTCTGGGTTGGGTGCCAGTCGCGATCGTAAATCAGCGAGAGAATGAACTCCGGTTCACGGGTATGGCCGTGCACAATGCGAACGCCATCCGTCACGGTTTCGGTTTGCGCAACGCTGGTAGTGACAAAGTATGTGGAAGGGATGCGGAGCGTAATATCGATGACCGCGTTGTCGTTGGCGCTGTCGAAATCGAAGACCGGCGACCAAACAGTCTCATTCACAAACGATCCATACGCCGGAGGTTCGGCGGTCTCCGTTTTGGGCTGCGCTTTCTCGTGCTCAGCGTCCTGGCGAACTTCCGCCAACGAATACTTGAGGGACAACCGGCTCTTGGCAGAGACCGGCGTCGCGATCCACAACACTCCGCCGCCAAAGGCGTAGTGCACGTCCGTGCCATTCAGTTGCACCTGCTCCATGTGGGTTTGGTCGTTCAGCCGGATTGCGAATCCGTACGGGCTGCCCGCATCGATCTGCATTGTGTCTTCAACGTCGATTCGCACGCCCGGCACAATGGCAGCGTGAATCTCGTGCGACAAAATCCGATTGCCTTCATCGAAGGGTAGCTGTTTGCTCAGGCTCCATGCATCGCCTTGCTTTACAGCCTCGTAGAATCCACTGAAGTGACGCGACCGGATGGTCTCAACTGCTGAGTCGGGGTCGACGACCGTTCCCGTCAGCAATAACACCGCCCGCTGCGGGCTGCCAAACACCACCTGCCCCAGATTGGATTGGCGTGTGGCTTTGCGCCCGATGGCCGCCTGCACAACCGCGCGGCCCAGAGCGTCGGGATCGACCGCATTGAACGATTCAACCGATCCGGTTGCGAATTGCGCAAGCAACAGGTTGGCAAGATCTTGCGGCGTCGCCGCCGAGGAAGCATGCTGAACGGGAACGGACTGGCCCCGAACGGCCGCAAAACCGGCCGTCGCGAAAAGCAGAATAGCTGCAATGCGGATGCCCTTCATAATCCTTCTTTCGTGGCCTCGCAGCGTTCGACCAGCGTATCGCATGTATTTTGCCATGAGCCAGAGTATATATTATATGTTGCATAATAATCATTCGGCGTGAAACATTTGCTTCATGCTGGTTTCGATGTGTTTTGCCCGCCGGCAACAGCGCATCGCTGCCGGAAGCATGCCAGACCGGCTGGAATCGGACCAATCATGGAATAGGGCCGCACGGTAAGTTTGCTGCGAAGACCTAATGGAGAACCAAAGAATGGATGAATCCATAGCGCGCAAGAGAAGAATTCAGGGCCTGACGACCGCGCTGGCCCTGTGCTTAGGCATGCTTTCAGCCGGCACTGCTGCCGCTGCGCCCCCCACTCACTTTGACATCTCATTTCCAGCCGCTGTGAGAGCGCAGCCGGTTACCGGCCGAGTCTTTGTTGTTATTTCGCGAACCGCCAGTCCTGATCCGCGCGTTCAAGTGCTCTCCGAGGAATCGCCGCCATTCTTTGCCGCCGATGTGCACGCAATGCAACCCGGGCAATCCGTCACCATCAATCAGACCACTCCCGGCTATCCGCTTGTATCGCTGAAAGACCTGCCTGCGGGAGATTATTACGTTGAGGCCTGGCTGAACGTCTACACCGAATTCCATCGCGCAGACGGCCACACGATCTGGGCGCATATGGATTGGACTGGCGAAATTCCCTCGGTCGCCCAGGGGAACCTACACAGCGATGTTGAGAAAGTCCATCTCGACCCAGGGAGCGGCATCGACGTTCACCTGTTGATGAACAAGGAAATCTCAGGAGACGACTTCAAGAACGATGCCCTGCTGAAAACGCTTGCGCCGCCCAGTGAAGACAAATGGATCAAGGTCGTCAAGTTTCAAAGCAAGCTGCTCACCCAGTTCTGGGGACAGCCCATGTACCTGGGCGCGACAATCCTTTTGCCGAAGGGATATGACGAGCATCCCGACGCGCATTACCCGGTGGTCTTTAACCAGGCGCATTTCTATCAATATGTTCCATGGGAGTTCGATTCCGATCCAAAGTCCGAGACACCTGAAGCTGCAGCTGCTGGGAAACGTTCGGGGCTGGGAACAGGATACGAATTCTACCAGGCGTGGAACTCCGACAACTTTCCGCGTTTCATCATGGTCACCTGGCAACATCCATGTCCGTACTTCGACGATTCTTACGCCGTCAATTCGCCCAATTGCGGCCCTTTCGATGATGCCATCGTGCAGGAATTGATTCCCTATCTCGAATCGCATTTCCGCATGATCCGCGCTCCTTATGCCCGCGTGCTCGAAGGCGGTTCGACAGGTGGTTGGGAGTCGCTAGCTCTGCAGCTCTTTCATCCAAAATTCTATGGAGGCGCATGGGTCTTCGATCCCGACCCGATCGACTTTCAGGCATTTCAGCTTGTAAATATTTACAAAGATGAAAATGCATTCGACTATCACGCTCCGGGATCGTGGCTTGTGAGTCTCCGGCCATGGAGCAGGAGCGTGCAGGGACAGGTTCGCGCCACCGTGAGAGATGTGAGCCACTATGAAGACGCGCTCGGTCCGAATGGCCGCTCTGACTACCAACTCGATGGCTGGTGGGCTGTCTTCGGGCCAACCGGAAAAGACGGTTATCCCGCGCCTCTGTGGGACATGCAGACAGGAAAAATCGACCCTACCGTTGCCAACTATATGCGCGATCATGGAATGGATCTGACCGATTACGCGCGGACCCATTGGCCTGAGATCGGTCCCGACCTGATTGGAAAGCTACACTTCTTCGTCGGAGACATGGACAGCTACTATCTCAATCTCGCTGTCTATCGCATGCAGGACTTTCTTGAGAGCACCGAGAACCCGCACTACCCCGCAACATTCGAATACGGTAGACCCATGAAAGGCCACGGCTGGCACCCCATGACCTGGGCGGAGTTACTGGAGCAGATGGCGACCCAGGTAAAACAAAATGCGCCTGCGGATGCGAACACTGCTCAATGGAATTATTGAGACGGAAGATTGCAGTTTGTGCTGTCGATTGGGAGAAAACCGGATGCGAGGGAAAAAAATACCTTTGAAGTTGCTTGCAGTGCTTTTCGCTCTTGTAACGCTGGCCACTACGCCGGCCGCGCGCTGCCTCCAATCGGCACCGCACGTGGAAATTTCATTTTCCGCAACGGCGCATCCTGAGCCTGTCACAGGGCGTGTCTATTTTTTCTTGACCAACAACAGCAACAGCGAGCCGCGTTTCCAATCCGGCGGCACTGGAGAAACCGCTCCCTTCTTCGGCCTGGATGTTCATCAACTCAAACCTGGAGAAACCGCGCAGATTGACAGCACAGCGCCCGGTTTCCCGGTGCATAGCCTTGCCGATTTACCGGCCGGCGATTACTACGCGCAGGCGCTGCTGAACGTTTATACCGAATTCCATCGCGCCGACGGGCACACTATCTGGGCCCACATGGACGAGTGGGAAGGCCAGCAGTTTTCTACCTCGCCCGGCAATTTGCTCAGTGAGGTTGTGCGCGTTCACTTCGATCCTTCCGGCAATAACGTTATTCACCTCGAAATGACAAAAGTCATTCCTCCTCTTGCTCCGCCCGTCGATACGGAGTGGCTGAAGTATGTGAGAATACAGAGCCCAATGTTGTCTAAATTCTGGGGCCGGCCGATTTATCTGGGAGCGGTGGTTCTGCTGCCCAAAGGGTATGCAGCCCACCCCGACCAGTATTATCCGGTCGACTATGAGCAGGATCATTTCAGTCTGGCCGCGCCTTACCACTTCCAAACTGATCCTGTTCCTGCGCTCGATGAAAAAACAGCAACCCATCGCGACACAATCATCCATATGCGCCGCGAAGAGGGCTACAGGCTTTATCAAGACTGGACGTCAGACGGGTTTCCTCGCATGTTGATGGTTACCTTTCTGCATCCCACGCCCTACTTCGACGATTCGTATGCGGTGAATTCCGTCAACAATGGCCCTTACGGCGATGCGATTATGACGGAGTTGATTCCATACATCGAGACTCATTTCCGTATCATTCGCAAACCCTATGCCCGCGTTCTTTCCGGCGGTTCAACGGGAGGTTGGGAGTCGCTGGCGCTTCAGATCTACCATCCCGAATTTTTCGGCGGCGCGTGGGTTTATTATCCTGATCCGGTGGATTTTCATCGCTGGGGACTTACCGATATTTATTCGGATGAGAATGCGTTCACTCCACCAGGAGCTGGATGGCTGCCACAGGAGCGGCCGTTTATGCGCACGCCCGATGGCCAGGTTCAAGTAACAGCGCGCCAGCAGAGCCAGTTGGAAAATGTGCTTGGGTCTCATGGCCGATCGGGAGACCAGGAGGATGCATGGGGAGCAGTGTATGGCCCGATGGATGCCGATGGATATCCGGCGCCGCTCTGGGACAAGACCACCGGAGCGATCGATCACTCTGTCGCCGCGTACATGGATAAAAACGGTTACGATTTGAACGCGTATTTACAGGCAAATTGGGCAGACATAGGGCCGGCTCTTAAAGGCAAGCTGCATTTTTATTGCGGCGACATGGACCACTTCTATCTGAATCTCGCCATTTACCGGCTTGAAGATTTCTTGACCGCGACAACCAATCCTCCTCACGGCGGCACGTTCGCCTATGGTCGTCCGATGAAGGGCCACGGCATTCGACCCACATCAACCGGGGATATGTTGCGCGATATGGCAAACCAGATCAAGGCGAATGCGCCGGCCGGCGAAGCGCAAGGCTGGGATTCCAATTGATGCATTCCGGGGAATAACGCAATTCATCTGGCGGGGCGGCAGAATTCGTCCCTAAAAGTCAATGCTTGCAAAGGAGCCATCGAGACTATTTCGTGGCAATGCCAAAGAATTGTCTCTGTCAAATTCATTCGCCGAAGTCATGAAGGCGCACGACGAAGACACAATATCTACGATGCCGTAAGCGAGGGCGGACTGATAGACACCCTCGATCTCCTGAGGCGTGCCGACCATCTCAAACGCCACCCATAGCGGCCGGACCATGACCGCGCGCGCGTTGATGGCCGTGATGAACTGCAGAATCTCTGACCGGCCGGTCATATCGCAGAGAATGCGGAAGAGCGCGATGGAGCGCTCGATGGCGGCCGTCTCAGGCACTACTTTCACAGACTCCATGCCTTGAATCTTGCGGAGCAGCGATTCAATGCGCGTCGCCTGCTTCTCCTCCGCCTCCATCGCGCCACTCATGAAGATACGCTCGTCGATTCTGGTCGACGACAGGGTGACAACCGTGGCCTGGAGGCGGTCGAGCACCTGCATCACGCGCGACTCCATCCGGCCCAAATCTTCCATCTCTGTCCAAAAACACCAACGCATCGTTTGTCCCCCAAAATCAAAAAGCCACCATCCGCTTGGAGCGAATGGTGGCTTTTCAGCTTGATCTCTAGTTTGCTAAGCCGCCAGATTCGCTCCCGTCAGGTTGCTAATAATAAGGACGAGAATCGAGAGCTCAACGGCGAGCAGCAGCGAGCGCAGCGAAAATACCGACCGTGCTGTGCGCTCCATACTCATAGTTACTTTGATATCAACTGCCGCAGAAAGTGTCAAGCAATTCGTGGCCATTCTCAACTTGAGAACGATGCCCGGTTCACCGGCTTATGGCTGCTCGTCACTCAACGATGGCGGTGCATCCTTGGGCTTTGCGCCCCAGGATTGATTTGGTTTGGCTCCGAGGGTGAAATGCAGCGTGCCGCCGGCGGCGATGGCGTGGAATGAGATCCAGTTCTGGCTATGCGGTTTACCATCAAGGCTTGCGCTCTGAATATAAGGTGCATTCGCAGCGGCTCCGGCGGCCTCGATGGTGAAGGTTTTGCCCGCGTACGGCTGGTGGAGATGGATGACGACCTTGGGAAATACGGGGCCGACCAGTTCGTAGGCCAGGCTGGCAGGGTCTACGCTGTAGATGCCCATCATGCTGAGCACAGCCCAGGAGGACATTTCGCCGCAGTCGTCGTTGCCGGGAATGCCATCGGGGGCGGTGGTGTAGTTTTCATTGAGCACGCGGCGCACCACGCGCTGCGACTCCCATGGACGGCCGGAGAAGTTGAACTCGAAAGGCGCTTCAAGATCGGTTTCGTTGTAGGGGTTGTAGTACTGGCCATACCAGTTCGGAAGGGGGTAATTGAAGAACTCGGTAAGGCGTTTGTTGAAAAGATCGCGGCCCATGGCGTTAACCACCCAGCCCATATCGGCCGGCTCCAACCATTGATAGTGCCAGCCCGTGCCTTCGATAAATCCGTGGTTTTCCTCGGTGGGATCGAAGTTGGGCACCCACGCGCCGTTGGAATCGCGCGGGCGGAAGAAGCGGTCGTCGGGATCGAAGACGTTGCGGTAATCGAGCGAGCGGCTATAGAGCGCCTTCGCGTCGTCTGTTTTACCCAGTGCAACGGCCAGCCGGTAGAGTGACGCGTAAGCAACAGCGTCCTCCTGGATCTGCGAAACGGAGCCGTATTCGGTTTTGTCGTCTGGGGCGTAGTGGAGTTTGTTGATCCAGTCGATAGCGTCCTCGCCCTGGTAGGGATGGCCTGGTGGCGGCGCCTCGGTTGCGTCCTTCAGCATTCCCTCCCAGCCGGCGTTGATGTCGAAGCCGTGCAGGCCGTCGAGCCATGCGGTGGCGAGCCCTACGGTGAGCGGGCTGCCAGCCATCACGTTGGTATAGATGTTGATCTGGGGCCAGCGGTCAATCCAGCCGCCCTGCTGATACATCAGCACCACCGATTGCGCCATGTCTTCCATGCGTTCGGGAACGACCATCGCCAGCAGCGGAATTTCGCTGCGATAGATGTCCCAACCTGACCAGTTGGCGTAGATATTATGACCGGGCGCAACCTGTTGAATCTTGCTGTCGAAGCCCAGATAGCGGCCGTCAGCATCGCTAAAGATGGTGGGCATCAACAGGCTGTGGTAGAGCGCGGTGTAAAAGACGGTGCGCTGGGCGGCGCTGCCTCCGGAAACGTCAACTACCCCAAGGGCTTTGTTCCACGCGGCCCCGGCGTCGCCGCGAATGGCAGTGAAGTCCTTGCCTGCGGCTTCTGTCTTCAAGTTGTTTTCAGCGCCGGCGAGATCGACGTAGGAGATGGCAATTTTTGCAGTGACGGTTTGTGGATGGTCTTCGGCGGTCCAGGTAGCGTAAGCTCCGGTCCATTCTTCGTGACCGGTTTGCTGGGCCGCGCGGCTGCCTTCGACGACGATTCCCGGTCCACCATAATGAGCGCCGGTCCACGTTCCGAAAGTGGAGAAAGGCCGGCTGAAGGTCATGACGAAGTAGACCCTGTAGTTCTGCTTATTTCCGCAGAAGGCCCGGTCTTCAACGTAGCCCTGAATCTGGCGATCGCCAACCAGCTCAACCGACGCGCCAGTGGTGTAGTTGAGCGTGTGGCTGAGCGGGAGCAGGATGTTGGCAGGCTTGCCGGCGGGAAACGTAAACTGCGCAATGCCGGTGCGGTCGGTGGCGCTCAGCTCGGCATTAATGTCCCACGCCAGCAGACGCACCTGGTAGTAGCCGGGCTTGGCGGTCTCCATGGTGTGCGAGAAGGGCGATGTGAAATCGTCGGAGACGGTGTGCACGGGACCCGTGGTTGCGGTGAATTGCACGTCGCCTTCGTTGTCGCAGCCTGGTCCGCTCATGTGCGTCATGCTGAAGCCGTTGATGGAGGTATTGGCGTAGTGATAGCCGTAGCCGTGATCTTCACTGTCAGGGCTGAGCTGCACCATGCCAAAGGGCGTGGTTGCGCCGGGAAAGAGATTGACGACGCCGCCAGGCCCGGCGCCGGTACCGATGAGAGGGTTAACACTGGCAGCGGGACTCGGCGTAGATGGTTGCGCTATTGAGGCACACGCGACCGAGATAATGCCAAGCAGGGCCGCTGAACATTTGGCGAACTGGACAGGTCTTTGCATATGTGAAAGTTAATAATAGCTCCTGGGGCCTGTTGCTAACTGTGCCGCTGCTCACTCTAAAGTGAATGAGACCCTTCAACCGCCGCGGACCAAGCCTTGGGCGGATGCAAGGCGAGCCAGCTGCCCAGAGTTGCGGTAAGTAATGGAGCCAGCCGAGGGGGCTTGCGTATGAGCACGGAATGTGCCGAATGGGGGATGAAGTGAACGGAAACGCAGAAGCAAACTTTCCCGAGCGCCGTCTTGAAGAGCTGCGCAAATCTGTTGACGGCGGAGCTGCGCGGCCATTGCCGTGGCGGCTGAATCAATTGGATGGGCTGCTGCGCTTTGTTGCGGACCACGAAACGGCGATGCTTTCGGCGCTCAAGGCAGATCTGGGCCGTTGCTCGGCCGAGGCTCACGTCGCGGACATCTCAATGGTGCGCTCGGAGATAACTTTGATGCGGCGTAATTTGCGCCGATGGCTGCGGCCACGGCCTGTGCGCACGCCTCTTGCGGCGCAGCCAGGCAAAAGCTGGATCGAGCAGGAGCCATTTGGCGTGGCGCTGATTCTTGGAACATGGAACTATCCCTTTCAGCAAATTCTCATTCCGCTTGCCGGCGCGCTGGCTGCCGGCAATGCCGCCGTCGTCAAGCTATCTGAGGTCGCGCCACATTCCGCCGCGATAATGGCCGCGCACCTTGAGCATTACGTCGATCCTACGGCGGTCATCGTAATTACAGGCGGCCCGGAGACGGCGGCACGATTGCTCGAATTGCGATTCGACAAAATCTTCTTCACCGGCCAGAGCCGTGTGGGCAAGTTGGTGATGACGGCGGCAGCGGCTCACTTGACGCCCGTAACGCTTGAGCTCGGCGGAAAGAATCCGGCCATCGTAGTCGCAGACTCGCCGCTCGAAGTAACGGCGCGGCGCATTGCCTGGGGCCGGTTCATGAATGCGGGACAGATCTGCGTGGCGCCCGACTATGTGCTTGTGCTCGAGGCGCTGCGTCTCCCCTTGATTGCCGCTATTCAACAGGCGATCACGCGCTTTTACGGGCCCGATCCGCAGCGCAGCGAGTCTTATGGGCGAATTGTGAACGCGCGCCATTTCGCCAGGCTGCAAGCGCTCATGCACGAAGGCAGAGTTGCTGTCGGAGGACAGGCAGATGAGAATGACCGGTACATTTCGCCGACTGTGCTCACTGATTTGCCCACCGACGCCGCAGTCTTGCAGGAGGAAATTTTCGGCCCGATTCTGCCTGTTGTTGGCTATCGCGACGTTGAAGGAGCCCTGGCTTTTGTGCGGAAGAAACCCAAGCCCCTGGCAATCTATCTCTTTACTGGCGACAGGCAACTGCAAGAGAGGATTATTCGCACCATGAGTTCAGGAAGCGTGGTGGTGAACGATGTGGTGGTGAATCAGATTGTGCCGGGTCTGCCGTTTGGGGGCGTGGGCTCAAGCGGCATGGGCGCCTTTCATGGCCGTTACACATTTGAGGCTTTCTCTCATGAGAAAGCGGTGATGCGGCGGTCGCTTCGTGCGGATGTCGATGTGCGTTACCCGCCCTTCACCGCGATGAAGGACCGAATCTTGCAGTGGCTGCTCGCCCGATAACTGGCAGTTCCCGATTGCCCCTTGTGTGACTCTCGCGCGAGCGCCGCTTTATGCCTTCGTCCAGTCCAGGATTACCTTTCCCGTCTGCCGCGAAACCATCGCCTCGAATCCCTTCTCGAACTCCGTGTAATCGAACCGATGCGTAATTACCGGCGAGATATCGACCCCCGACTCGAGCATGACCGTCATCTTGTACCAGGTCTCATACATCTCGCGCCCGTAGATGCCGCGTACCGTAAGCATGTTGAAAATGATCTGGCGCAAGTCGATTGTCATCTCCTTGGCCGGAATACCGAGAATAGCGATCTTGCCGCCGTGGCTCATGTTGGCGATCATGTCGCCGAGCGCCTGCGGATTGCCCGACATCTCAAGCCCCACGTCGAAGCCCTCGGTCATGCCAAGTTTTTTCTTTACTTCCTGGAGAGGCGTTTCGGAGGGGTTGACGGCCAATGTTGCGCCCATCCTGCGGGCAAGTTCGAGCCGGAATGGGTTCACATCGGTAATCACAACGTGCCGCGCACCCGCATGCCGAACCACCGGAATGGCCATGATGCCGATGGGACCTGCGCCCGTGATCAGCACGTCTTCGCCCAGCACCGGAAATGCCAGCGCGGTGTGCACCGCATTGCCGAACGGGTCGAAGATAGCCGCGACTTCCTGGTTGATGCCAGGACTGTGCCGCCAGATGTTGGACATGGGCAGCGAGATGAACTCCGCATACGCGCCGGGCCGGTTCACGCCTACACCCTGCGTATACGCGCACAGGTGCCGGCGGCCGGCCAGGCAATTGCGGCAGCGCCCGCACACTACGTGGCCTTCGCCGCTCACAATGTCGCCGGCAAAAAAGTCGTTCACGTTCGAGCCGACCGTAACCACCTCGCCTACAAATTCGTGGCCGATGGCCATGGGCACAGGGATGGTTTTTTGCGCCCACTCGTCCCACTCGTAAATGTGCACATCGGTGCCGCAGATGCCGGTGTAATGCACCCGCACCAGCACGTCGTTGATGCCCACTTCAGGCTCGGCAATATCTTCGAGCCAGAGCCCCCGCTCGGCCCGGCTCTTGACTAAAGCTTTCATCGCTGGTCTCCGGTCACATTGAGAGTTTAGCGCCTTCACGCTGGGACGAACGTACCCCGATCGCGGTCTTTGCGCACATGAGCCACGGGAAAGACCTGCCCGTGAATGACGATGAAGACTCCCGGAGCCAGCACTCTCGCGGCGAACAGGCTCTCGGTAAGGTTCTGCAGGCCGTCGCTCTTTTCAAAGCCGAGTGGACTCATGGCGCCGGTGAGGATGATGGGCACGGGCGGCGAAGGGAATGCACCCTCGATGGCCAGGCCGCTTTCGACCATGGTGTCGGTCCCGTGTGTGATAACGATGGGCTGGTTGAGAGCCAGCAGCTTGCCCGTCTCTGCGACAAGTTGGGCACGATCCTCGGGGCTCATCTCAAGGCTGTCTTTGTTCATGAGCGGAGTGACCCGCACATCGAGGTCGGGCAGGCGCAGAAGTTGAAGATACCGGCCGATCTTGCTGGTTGTGTTGAGCACCGCGCCCGACTGCTCGGAGTACGCCTTCTCGATCGTTCCCCCCGTGGTGATCACTTGCACTGTCTTCATTGGGCGCCTTTCCGCCTTTCACCTTAACACGAGGGCCGCAGTTCCTCACATCGACGACCGGGCATACTGCACTTCCTGCGCTGCCTCGCTGGCCGGCAGAAGCTCTACCACAAAACACGCGCCATCTTCGGTGGGAAGGTAGCGCAGGTCGCCGCGAAAGGAACGCATAAATGCGCGCGACATGTAGAGCCCCAGTCCCGTCGACTCAGCACCTGCCTGGAACGGCCTGAAGAGATGCTCGGGCTCGGCGACTCCCCCGCCGTTGTCGACCACTTCAACATGCACTTGATTGCCCACCTTCCGTGCGCTGATGGTGAGCATGCGATGGCTCTTGCGTCCGAGCGCTCGGCCGCTGTTTGAAATGAGATTCAGAAACACCTGCATGAGGCTCGAGCGGTCGCCCCACACCAGCGGAAGTCCGGGCTCAACATTCCACGCCGATTCGATTTCATCCTCGGTAAGCGACGGGCCGACCACAATTTTCAGTTCGTCAAGCAGAACATTGAGATCGATTTCAGAAGCCTGGCTTGCCGACTGGCGCAAATTGACGCTGGCGATTCTTTCAAGAGCGATCACCAGGCTGCCCAGTGCTTCAAAATCCTTGTTGCCGCTGAGAGACGCTGCATTCTTCAGGTTCTGGTGCACCACGGCAATGGCGCCGCAAATATTGCGAATCTCATGCGAGAGCGCGCCGACCGCGATGCGCGAGCCCTCTAGCAATTGCTGCATCCCGGCGACTTCGTGCGCGCGCAAATCCTCTGACGCGTCGAGAACCATGGCTGCCAGCCGGGTACCGGCGTTGGTCTGGTAAGTCGAAAAACAGATGTCGGCAAGAAAAGCCTCGCCGTCTTCACGATGCCCGCGCGCCTGCATCACCGCGCGCAACAATTGCAGCGATTCGTCGTGAAGCGTGATGTTTGAGAGCGCAGGCAGGTAACGTTGAATGAGCTTGCCGGTCAGCTCGCCATTTTCAACGCCCAGCATGCGATGCGCGGCCTCGTTGGCCATCAGCACCGCGCCATTGGCGTCAGCCGTAAAGATAGCCACCGGGCTGCTCTCAACCAGAATCTTCAGCTGCTCTTCAGCGTCGCGCCGGGCGTCGCGCTCGCGCTCAATTTCTCTCAGGTTCTTTTGAGCAGCCTGACGGCTGATATTCACTTCGCGAATAAACAGCCCTGCTCCGGCAAAGGCGGCAAAAAACAAAATGTCGCGCGAGATGCCTGTGCGGGGGGTCCAGGTTAAGTCGCTGAATTTTTCGGCAAGTAAAGTGCAAACCAGGGCGACGGCAAAGACTGGCACGCGGCCCACCACGCTGCCCACCATGAGCATGGGCACGAGATACAGAAAGCCGAGGGGAATTTCGCCGACGACCGCGTAGTCAAGCAGCGCGATCGCCGCAATGACAATCCCCGCCCGCAATAGAACAACGCGCTTGTTTCCTCTAAAAAGGAGTGCGTACATGCTTCACCTGCAGGGACCGGCACGACGGGAGAAGGCCGACACGAATATTGTAGCCCTCGAAAAATAGGCGGCGCATAAACGCCGCGTATAGTGTTCGTATAGAGGGGGTTGCGGAGGAGGTTTGGGGCGCTGCGGTGCTCTATTCTGCTAACGGATCACGCCCTACCTGTGAGCAAGCAGGGCGGCAATCCTGTGCGCAATAGCGTTTATCGCGAAGCCGAGCTCGCTGGCGGCGGGTATTCAAGAAACACATGGCAAATTGAAATTGCAGATTCGAAGCGCTGCGGCTGGCTGCCGCAAAATGCACTTCTGTATTTGTAGCCATTTTGGAAGAGCGAGGCAAAAACCGGATCGCTCCAGCGAATCGACTCGATAGGGCCGGGATCGACCACCTCAACAAGAACGAGGCGTGGATGCGATGGCAAAAGGTCGTGGAAACGGCTCTCGCTCGGATCCAGTTCGCTCCACCACCAGAACGAATACGGCAAATTGAGGTAGATGTTGCGATCGAAGTACGGCAGAATGCCCACGGCAGGGTACGCATATCCGTGCCACTGATCGCTCTTCATGTACGTAACTGCGATGGGAGTGTTGCTGGCGACGTAAGGCTCCAGAAAGTCCGCGGCGGCGCGATCCGGAGAGAACGCGCGGTAATGATCGAAGACATATGCGTAGCCGGCCCAGAGGATCTGCGTGGCGATCATCACGCCGAGTGCAACGCGGAGCGCTTTATCGAATTGGATTGGAGCTGCTCCAGGCCCGGGCCACGTGATCCAAAGCAAGCAGATGAGAAGCGGAACAAGAAGGCCGGCATGCCACCACGTGAAGTAGGCAAATCCAGATAGAGCTGCAAAGAACAAGACCGGGAGCAGGTAGAGAATCTTGCGCCGCGCCCCAAACCACAGGCCCACGATCACCCAGAATGCAACGGAGAGAATTGGCGGCTGGCAGACGCCCCATATCAACGATTGCACAGCGGTGAGCAGGTAGTTCGGATGATCTCCGCGAACGCGCGAAAGCGCGAGGTCATCAGGAGGCCACGCTGTCCAGATGGCGAAGGCATAGAAGGCCAGCAAGAGCGCTGCATCGATCAGCAACCTGCGACCGTCGTTGCGGGTGATGCCGTCGCGGTCGCGCAGCCGTTCCACTAAGTACACAATGGACAGCCCGCCAGACATTGCCGCCGCGTGCAGTGCGGTATTAGCAAGCAGGCCCAGTGCAATGGTGAGGCCAAGCGGGCTCTTCTTCCACGCAATCGCGACGAGAAATAGAAGCGCCGGCACACGCACGTAGTTCCGCGCCACCACCGGGTACTGAAATAGGAGGAAGTAAGTAAACGGCAGGGTGAATTTCAGCAATCTCGGAAGCGGCGATTTGAACAGAAGCAAAGCCACGCCGCAAACTGCAATTCCTCCCGCAATCCAATGCATCCCCGCATAGCTCACGTCGATCCGGTTCATCGTCCACAGCAAAAAATGCCAGAGCCCGGGAGAGCCTTCGTCACGGATGAATTTCTGAAACAACGTGGTGAGAGGGAGAGTCCGCGCGAGCTGCCACGCCTGGGCCTCATCGACAAACGGCTCATGGTAGGGAATGGCGAATGCGACTAGCGCCGCGTAGATAGCGAGCGCAGACCACTCTGGCCAAAGCGAACCGATGATTGTTTGCGCACTCGCGGGCGCTCGAAGCGAATGCGAGCTGGCACTATCGCCGCTACGGGATGAGCGGCGCCCTTCTTGAGCGCCCTCCAGTTGCATCGCTTACTCCCGAATACAGAATCTATGCTGCTCCGGCAAGACTACTTCTTGCCAATTTACGCGTTTGCATTGCCTGTCAGGGGCACATAACAACTGCACAGAAACGTTCACCCTTGCGCAGTAATTCTGGCTCTCTCTCCGGCTTCAGTGTAGTACTGATACTCCAGCTTGCGGCCGCTGGCATTGAATATGCTCGCATGGACGACACCAAGTTTATGCGCAACAAAGGTGACCGTAGTAGCCAGCACTCCAAGGCCGTACTTTACGCTGCGCCTGAAGTTGATGGACGATGCTTCCTCAAAATACTTTGTGGGGCACGAGATTTCGCCGATCTTGAAGCCGAACATCGCGGCCTGGGCAATCATCTGATTGTCGAAGACAAAGTCGTCGGAGTTTTCAAGCAGCGGAAGCGTCAGCAGCAGGTTGCGCGAAAAGGCGCGAAACCCGGTGTGATACTCAGAGAGCTTGATGCCGAGAAACACATTTTGAAACGCGGTGAGACAACGGTTGAAAACATATTTGTAAAGCGGCATTCCACCCTTGAGTGCGCCCGCTCCCAGGATGCGCGAAGCCAGCACCATGTCGTAGATTCCGCTGGCTACCATTCCCGCCATGGCGGGCACCAGCAGCGGCGTGTACTGGTAATCCGGGTGCACCATCACCACAATGTCGGCGCCGGCGGCCAGGGCTTCGCGGTAGCAGGTTTGCTGGTTGCGCCCGTAGCCGTAGTTGGCGTCGTGAACGAAAGTCTGCACGCCCAGGCTCTTGGAGATCTGCGCGGTGCGGTCCCTGCTCGAGTCGTCGACCAGAATCTTGATGTCGACAACGTCGGTGAGCTCGGCCACTGTCTTTTCCAGCGTCCTTTCAGCGTTATACGCCGGCATGACTACCGCCACGCGCTTGCCATTGATCATTGCTTCCAACTCCTGCCGGCTTCTGATTCTCTGCTCTCTTCCATAATGCGCCCCTCAGCCGCGGAGCGCCAGCAATCGTTCCCTGACCGGAATGAGGCGAAACTCTCAGAGATTCGGTAACTGCCCGGTGTCGGCACTCTTGACGTCGAAATACTCCTCTTCGCTCTCACTTCACAATTTTCTGCTCCGGCACCGGATATGCCGATATGCGCGCGGGAACCGCGTCGGGCTCGACGAGCCAGACAGTGCGGTTTCGGTAGTAGTCGATCAATTCCTTATTATCAGCCGGATCGAGTTCCCGGGCCCATACGACTTTGGAAGCATCAATATCCGGGCTGTTGTAGACCCACTCGCTCAGATTGTCGTGATTGGCGCCGTAGCGCACGACGGCCAGTTGAGGCCCTGGCAACCTATCGAGCTGCGTAATCACGCGAGCTCGCTCGCCGCCATAGGTCTCGGGGCCAAACCAGGTAGAGTTCCATCCACTCGTCGGTTCCGGCGGAACGCCAACGTGCAAAGAGCGGGCGCAAAGCCGTACTCCCGCAAGCACAAGAACCACCAAGGCGATGGATCGAACCAGCGTTAGGCCGACCCGCTGCCGGTTTGACTTGAGTACCCGCAAGTGACGCATGCACTGCAATCCGATGGCATAAAAAACTGCAGTGAAAGGCGCTACATAATGCGGAAGCAGATAAATCTCTATGGACATGCCGGCCAGCAGCACAAGACAACACAGCACCAGGAAGCGGAGCCGCTTGTCGAGAAACACGCGCCTAATCATGATGAGCGGCAGCAGCAGCGCAAACCCCGCATAGAAAAGAAAAGTCAGATACACCTTGAGCAGGGTCATAGGAACAAAGCCGGCCAGCGTATGCAATTTCGCGTAGAATTCGTACTCGTCGTGCGTGTAGAAGCGTTGCATCGCGCTGTTGCTGTACACCGGAGTTGGCCGCGGATGCTGCCAGATATAGTAAGGAGTCACCGCATAGGTATTGCGATCGACCGTGTA
>JBEKCW010000015.1:0-26378 GCA_050014675.1 Occallatibacter sp.
CTCTACGCGTATCACGTGACCGTGCCGACGGTTATCCAGCAGCTCTCGGCGAACAACTCGAATGCCGGCGGCGGATTTTACGAGCAGGGGCAGCAGTTCTATTACGTAACGGGCACGGGTCTGGCGCGCGACACGTCTGACATCGCGAATATCGTAGTGGGCTCACAGAACGGCGTGCCCACGCGCATCGGGGACATCGGTCAGGTGGAGATCGGAAATGCGCCGCGACTGGGCGAGTTCGGCTTCAACAAGACCGACGACGCGGTGGAGGGTGTCATCATGATGCGGCGCGGCGAGCAGACTCAGAATGTGCTGAAGGGCGTGGAAGCGAAAACAAAGGAACTGAATGAGCACCTTCTGCCGCCAGATGTGAAGGTGCATCCGTACTACGACCGTAGCGACTTGGTGCAACTGACGATCGACACGGTGGAACACAACCTGATGATCGGAATGTTGCTGGTGTTGGTCGTGCTAATGGCGTTCCTGGTGAGCCTGCGTGCGGCGGTCATTGTGGCGCTTACCATTCCGCTGTCGCTGATGTTCTCGTTCATCTTTTTGCACGCGGAGGGAATTCCGGCGAACCTGCTCTCGATCGGGGCTATTGACTTCGGCATTCTGATCGACGGCACGCTGGTGATGGTGGAAAACATCTTCCGCGAACTGGGTGCGCGCGAGGGGCGGGAGTACGACCTGGAAGTAGTGATCAAGAATGCCGCGAAGGATGTGGACCGGCCCATCTTTTATTCCGTCGCAGTGATCATCGCCGGTTATCTGCCTATTTACGCGCTCACCGGCCCGTCGGGCAAGCTATTCAAGCCGATGGCTGACACGGTAGCGATTGCGCTGGTTGGGGCGTTGATTCTGACGCTGACGCTTGTGCCAGTGTTGTGCGCCCTTTGGTTCAAGAAGGGAGTGCACGAGAAGGAGAACAAGCCATTCCAATGGATCCTCCGGAATTATGCGGTGTGGCTGGACTGGTGCCTGGAACGGCCGCGAACGACATTGGTTCTGTCGGGAGTGATTTTAGCCGCTACTCTGCTGCTGATTCCGTTTATCGGTGGTGAGTTTATGCCCCACCTGGATGAAGGCGCGATGTGGATTCGTGCCACAATGCCGTACACAGTTTCGTTCGATACAGCGAGCAGGTTTTCGCCGCAGGTGCGGGACATTTTGATGCAGTACCCGATGGTCACGGACGTGGGCTCGGAACTCGGGCGGCCCGACGACGGCACCGATCCGACGGGGTTTTTCAACGACGAGTTCTACGTCGGACTAATGCCGTATGGCGATAAGACATGGAAGGCCGGCCCGATTCACAACAAAGCGGAGCTGCAAGCGGATATTGAGCGAAAGCTGGATGCGTTTCCAGGTGTAATCTTCAACTTTACGCAGCCGGCGGAAGATGCGGTGGACGAGGCGCTGACAGGGCTGAAGAGCGCGCTGGCCGTAAAGGTGTACGGACCCGATCTGGATGTTCTGCAGAACACAGCACTGCAGATCAAGCGCCGGCTGAGCGAGGTGCCGGGTTTCACGGAACTGACCGTGGTGCGCGAGTTGGGGCAGCCGAGCCTGATCATCAACGTGGATCGCGGAAAGATTGCGCGTTACGGCATCAACGTGGCCGACGTTGAGGCGATAGTGCAGGCGGCTGTTGGCGGCCAAGCGGCCACGCAAGTGGTGCAGGGCGAAAAGCTCTTCGACCTGGTGGTGCGCATGAAACCGGAGTTCCGCCAGAGTGCGCAGCAGATCGGCGATCTGCTGGTTGGAACGCCGGCGGGTCAGCAGATTCCGCTGAGCGCGCTGGCCGATATTCACGAGTCGGGCGGGGCTTCGTTCATCTACCGCGAGAACAATTCGCGGTATATCGGCGTGCAGTACAGCGTTGAAGGCCGCGACCTTGAGAGCACGGTGAATGCAGGCAAGCACGCGATCGCCGATGTTCAAAAGGCGCTGCCCCCGGGTTACCGATTAACGTGGGGCGGCGAGTACGACGAGTTCGTAGCCGCCGAACACCAGTTGGCTGTCATCGGTCCATTGGCGTTGCTGATCATCTTCATGATCCTGTTCGCGCTCTACGACAATTTCAAATACCCAATGGTCATTTTGGTGGGCGTGGTCCTGACGGTTCCGGTGGGCGCGTTGCTGGCGCTGAAGCTGACGCATACCGCGTTCAGCGCTTCGTCCGCGCTGGGTCTGCTGGCACTGATTGGCGTTTCGGTGGAAACCGCCGTTATTCTCGTCTCCTACATCAACAAGCTGCGCATCGAGCAGAAGATGGACATCCGGACCGCGACGCGGGAGGCCTCGCTCCTGCGGCTGCGGCCCATCATGATGACGGCAATGGTAGCGTGCCTGGGACTGTTGCCGGCGGCTCTTTCCACGGGCATCGGCTCCGATACGCAGAAGCCGTTTGCCATCGTAATCGTGGCAGGGTTGGTGTCGCGGCTATTTCTGGGCTTCTTTGTGAACCCAGTGCTCTATCAGATTGTGGCGCGGGAGGGCGACGTGCTGAAGGTGTAGGCGGCTCCAGGAAACTGGGACGTTCGGTACCAACTCGACGGAGTCCAAAAAGCATGAAGATGGCATTTCTCGGGCTCCTTGATTGGAAGCGAGTTCCAGCGTCCATCAGCGTCTTGGACAAATCCTCCTTTGACGAGGCGCAGAGGACATTTATTGCGAGTTGGATCGGCTGCGATATCAACCTTATCGCGCCCTGGTAACAGCTCCGAGTCCCTTGGAGCAGATGGACCACCCGAAATCCAAAGCTCCGCAGGCTGCGACATCACCACTCAGTGGCAGCAAGGGCTCCGTCCACATTCTGGAGCTTGGAATCCGGATAGGTCCTCAATAGTCGGCCAGTGCTGACAAATCCAATCCACCTGGACGTAAAACCGGCTTGCCGGACAATTGATCTTTGCCAATTGACTCGCGAGATTTTCAATTGTTGTCGGCAAACAGCAACCGGATCAGCGCTCGTGGCAACTTCCGAGTTCCGTGCCGATGATCCACGATAAAGTAATTTGTCGTTGTTCTCGATTCCCGCCGTGCCGGCCAGGAGTGGCCCGGCGCCCGAGCGTTGTCGGCGTTGCACCGACCCATTCTAAGCCGAGGGTTGTGGGTTCGATTCCGGCCTCGCCTACCATACAATCTCCGCTTCCCCTGTTTTCAAGTACTTACCTTCATTTCGAGCTTCCATTTTGGCCTTCAATCCCTTGCCGAAAAATGCAAAACAGCGTCTCGGCGAAATTACGTTCTGGCCGCGGAGGAATTTGAATTGATCTCGCACCGATCTGCCTATCGCGATCTCAAGAGGGGGCGGTGGATTGAGATTCGCCTTCGACACGACTTGGTCGTTTACACCATCGGGATTTGAAGCTATCATACTGACATATCAGATGAAAACGCTCAGGAAACTCGGCGCCGCTTTAGTGTTGGCTACAGTCACAGCATTTGCGGTCACCCCAGCGCCGTCCAACGGTGCACACAGTGAGCTTCTTCTGCGTAGCCGGATTCGACCGTTTGCTGTTCACGGGCCTCGGGTGGAGGCTAGTTTCAATGAGACGATCGTCAACTCGAGAACAGCGATCATCATAACGGATATGTGGGATAAACACTGGTGCAGCGGTGCGACGAGGCGAGTGGGTCTGATCGCCGCGAAAATGGAGCCAGTGTTGGAGGAAGCCCGGCGCTCGGGCATCCTTATTATTCATGCGCCCTCTGAAACGATGGATTTTTATGCCAACGCGCCGGGAAGGCTGCTGGCGCAAAACGCGCCGAACTCAACCCCACCTGCTGAACTGATATTTCAGGATGCCCCGCTACCGATCGACGACAGCGACGGAGGGTGCGACACCCCAGGGGATAAATATTACAAGGCGTGGAAACGGGAAAATCCGGCACTTTCCATTGCGCCCGGCGATGTGATTTCCGACGATGGCCGCGAAATTTACAACGTGCTTAAAGAGCATCACATCGATACGTTGATTTACATGGGCGTCCACGCAAATATGTGTATCCTGGGCCGAAGCTTCGGAGTTCGACAGATGTCAAAGTGGGGAATGCGCTGCATCCTGGTGCGAGACCTTACCGATGCAATGTACGATTCTTCCTCCAGGCCCTTTGTGTCGCATGCCGCGGGCACTGAACTGGTTATCGAGTATATAGAGCAGTACTGGGCACCGAGCTTGACAAGTGGTGATTTTTTGGCTGGTCTCGAAGGCCGTTCTCCAAGTACCTCCTCAACAGGTCTATCGAGTCGTTAGGCCTTCGGTGAAGAGCCGGACTGCTTCGTTTCCGCAATTCAGAAATCGAGTCCGGGAATGATCGGGCCCTTCAAGGCACGGCATAAGCGACGGGTTCTAATTCAGTGTCAAATCCGCGCGCAGCGGAGTGTTTTCACTGGAGTCGCCGATTCGGATGACGAAATTACCGGGATCCAACTTCCAGTTGTGTGTCGCTTCGTCCCAGTAGCTGAAAGAGCGAGAGTCGAGATCGAGCGTGACATGTTTGGTCTCGCCTGGACCGAGCCGGAGCTTCTCAAAGCCCTTGAGTTCGCGCTCTGGCCGCTCAACTTTTGCTGAAGGATTGGAGACATAGAGTTGTGCAACTTCGGCTCCGGGAACAGTGCCGGTATTCGTCACGTCGAAGCTGACGTGAACTGTGGAACCGGAGGCGGCCGTTCCAGGTACATCCAGCCTGGAGAAACAGAATGTGGTGTAGCTGAGACCGAAGCCGAAAGGGAAGAGCGGGTGCTTGCCCGTGGTGGTCCAGTAACGGTAGCCCACCATCAGTTTGTCGTCGTACTTGACGTGCGGGATGACGTAATCGATCGGTGAGTGTCCCGCTTCGGTCACGTGCAGCGTGGAGTCAGCGCCCGGGGCGGGGTAGTAGTAGGGATACGAAGGGTTGTCATTCCAACTGCGATCAAAGCTGACCGGCAGCTTGCCCTCAGGGGCATGCCGCCCGAAGATGATATCGGTAACAGCTGTACCGCCCTCCTGGCCTGGATAATAGGTATGCAACAGCGCGGGTACCTTTTGGAGCCATCGCTCGACGTCGATGCCACCGCCTCCGGTAAGGGTGACGACGGTATGTGGATTGGCGGCGGCTGCAGCTTCGATGAGCGCGTCCTGCCCCCAGGGTAGTTCAAAGGTGCGGTCGCTGCCTTCGCCCTCTGTAGATGGATTGAACCCGGCGGCCACGATCACCGCGTCGGCAGCCGCAGCGAATCGCTTCACATCTTCTGAAATAAGATCCGGCACATATGCTATGCCGAGGCCGAAGCAGATTCCAACATCGTGTGGCAGATAATCTGCTCGGACGCTTACGATTTGTCCGGCATACAAATCGATGGTCCACGATTCGGGCACCTGGCCGTCGGCGTGGATGGGAGCGACCAACTCTTTTCCGTCGATAAAGACATGGTACTGATCTGAGCCGGCGGAGGCAGCCAAAACAAGATATTTGCCGGCTTTGGTTGCTTTGAATGCGGTGGTGTAACGGATGCTTCGCGGCGCTTTATCTATCGGCCCCCACACATTGGGATTGTATTCGGCGATACCATCTGGCGCGGTCGTTTGTGGTTTTCCAGTAAAGTTGTTGCTGGGGTAATTGGATTGCTTTACGCCGCCTTCCCAATCGTTCCGCCAAAAAATCTCTTCCATCTGGGGCAAGCCGCGGGTATATAGGATGCGCATCTGAGAGCCGAACATGTTGCCAATAGCGGTGAGGATGTCGAGGGGTGCGAAGGCCGAAGTTTCAGACGATCCGCCTCCGCCAGGCACCGCGGGCCACGCGTCCGGACCGATTACTGCGATGGTTTTCACCGTCGCCGGATCGAGAGGTAGAAAGTGGTTCTCATTCTTCAGCAGCGTGATGCCTTCGAGCGCGCCCTTTAGTGCAATGGCGCGGTCGGCGACAGAGTAGGTGGGATAAGCTGAATTCCATTGCGGCCGTTCGGTGAAGCCGTAGCGAAGTTCGACTCGAAGCAAACGGAGCACTTTGTCGTCGATCGTTGACACCTTCACTTTGCCGTCGTTGATTGCCGGCAGCAGAGTTTGGGCGTTCATGAAGCGTGGGGACGGCATTTCGAGATCGAGCCCGCTGTTCGCGGCTGCCACGCCGTCATAGGTTGCGCCCCAGTCGGACATCAGGATTCCTTTAAAACCCCAGTCACCCTTGAGGACTTTCAAATTGAGAAATGCGTTCTGGGTGGCATGGACACCGTTGACGAGGTTATAAGAGCTCATCACCGCATCTACGTGAGCCTTGGTGATGGCGGCCTCAAAAGGCGGCAAGTAGATTTCGCGCATGGTGCGCTCGTCTATGTCCACGCTTACGTTGTGGCGGTTGTACTCCTGGTTGTTCAGCGCATAGTGTTTAACGGTGGCAACGACGCCCTGGGACTGCACACCCTCAATAAAGGGGACCACTAGCGCTGCATTCAAGAAGGGATCTTCAGACAGATACTCGAAGTTGCGGCCGGCAATCGGCGACCTGGCGATATTGACTCCGGGGCCAAGAAGAATATTGACGCCGCGGGCGCGGGCATCTTTGCCCATGCTCTCGCCCAGCTCGCGTGCAAATTCTGCGTCCCACGTAGCGGCCAGCGCGACGCCCCCGGCGTAGGCAGTTGCGGGTCCCCACGTGCGCACGCCTACTGAAGCATCTGACGTTTTAAGGCGGGGAAGATCGATCGAGGGCTCCGCGTGGGTGAACATCTCGTCGACCCCTGCGATCAATTCGATCTTTTGCTCGAGCGTGAGTTTGGCCAATAATGCGTGAGCCCGGGCTTCAATCGTGGGCGAGTCGGGAACAGGAGCCTGCGCAACTGCTGGGAGGGCCTGGATTGCAAGGCAACCGAGCAGGAGCGAAACCTGGCACGAACGGCGCGAAAAGCGAATTGAGGGAGTCATTGGTTTTGCTGAGGCCATTATGACAAATGAAGGGTTGGCGCACCTGGCTTTGCTGTACATACCGTTCAGACCCTTTCAGCTTCTACCTCATCCGCCCTGAACCCTTGACGTATCGCTTGAAAAATGGAAAACGTTTCGCGCCGGTTGCGTATCGGCCAGGAGCTTTAGTCAACGAATGTGGCGGATACATTTTGCAGGCCGCCGGTCCCTGACTCTTTACTGCAAGTCCCGGTCAAATCTCGTTTGAGCGTTCGGGCGAACTTATGTCAAGAGTCTTGATCAAACCGAGAGAACATTCGATTGGCTAGACTGTAACCGATCTGGCTATCTTGAAACACCATGCGAAGCTGCATGGGCGATTGGATTCCTGTTGAAGATTATCTGGGATTGAGATGACCAATCCGTTGTTGGAATCCCAATGCGAGAGAAGTTCCTTGCTCCCGTTCCCAAGCAACTCAACTTTGCCTGCCTGGTGGGCTTCGAGAGACTTGATGACAAGAGTTCTTCCTGGCCAACTTGTTACGAAGCAATAAATGAACCGGTTATCTTTGCTGCGCGTGAAGCGCAAATTGTTTCTCTCTGACCACAAGAGGCCCGGGCGCGGGCGAGTGGCATATATGCCTTCGCCATTGACTTTGAGCCAATTGCCCGCTTGCTTGAGTTGTTGAATCGCCTCAGGGTGGAAACTACCTTGACCACTCGGTCCGACGCCAACCATGAAGTTGCCACCCTTCGCCGTGATATCGATCAGATTGCTGATAATCCAGGCTGCGCCCTTGTACTTGGAAGCATCCGGATCGTAAGAGAACGACGAGCCCAGCGGGTAGATAACGAACCAGGGCATATTCGTCGCTTCTTTTGAGGCGGGCACAAAGCCCTCAGGCGTGTAGTAATCGCCGTAGTTTCCGATACCTCGCGCGCGCAGCATGACGTCGGGCTGCAGTTCGCGCATCTTGAGAATGGTTTCACGCAATTGAGGCCAGACTCTGGGGCCCCAGAATATGTCGAGGCACATCATGTCGATTGTGCCGTAGCGGGTCAGCAATTCAGTGAGTTGCGCGCGGTGCCGCGCCACCATGCGCTTTACTTGCTGGGGCGTCGGATCGGGTACCACGGCAAGTTGATTTGCAAATCTTTCCTTCAGGCCATCCCAGAATTGCTGCACGGTTCCATCGGATGGCTTCAAACCCCATAACTCCGGAGACGATGGCACCTGAAGAGGGTGCCATCCGTACGGCCGAAAATCTGCGTCATACCAATCGGAGTGGGAGAAGTAGAGATCGATCTTGATGCCACGCTTTTGTGCAGCGCTGGTCAATTCGTGCACCACATCCCGGCCAAAGGGTGTCTCCGCGATGCTGTAGGAAAGATCACAGTCCTCGATCGCCGGCCCCCCGGGAGCAGTCCAATTCGCTCGCTGGCGCACGCGAGTTTGGGTGTCAAACATCGAGAAGCCTTCGTGGTGCTTGGAAGTGAAAGCAAACATTTTCAGACCTGCATCCTGGCACAGATTCATCCAGGCGTCTGCGTCAAACGCTTGCGGGTTCCATGTTTTGTATGCCTGGTTATAGCTTTGCCGATCAGCGAACGGCAGGGACAGAAAGGGCCAGGACTCACCCTTCCGTCCAAAGATCGAGTAGATGCCCCAATGAATCCGCAGTCCGAACTTCATGTCTTTGAATGCCTCGACTGCGCTCTCCGAAGCCCAATGGTAGGAACTTACCGGAATCTCCTCGATGTAGGATTTCGAACGCTGGTAGTCTCCGTCGCTCACCGGCAGGCGATGCTCCAACGGCGGTTCAGTTCCCTGTGAAACGAGCAGTTCAGGCAACGCGGCCGCCGCAATTGCTGCAGCGCTGGAGGTGGAAAGAAATGTGCGTCGATTCATGAAACTCCCCATTGATTGCCAGCGCACTTCTCCGCAGCGCCGTTGCTTTTCGATAATGTGATATATCACACAAAAGATAACTGGAAAGGGGGCGATCGGTCAAGATGCGAAGCGACAATTGCGGCGCAGTTTCATGTGCGGGCTCTTGAGCGGCATTGGCCATGCTGGTTGATGGTCTTGAGTGCACAGCTCCAACCTGTCTCCATTCGGTCGAAATCCTGGAAGCTAACCTTACGGAGCAGAAATATTCTCACGTGATGAAAGGATTGTCGCGCGACGTATCGCAATCTCAGGTGCCGCGCAGGCAAAAAACGTGGAAGGGGCAGTTCTTCAGGCCGTGGCCTTTTTTTGCTGTTTTCCGCTCTTCATGCGCCAGCTATCGCCGTTGTCAAAATTGGCAAAGCGCTTCAGCACCTGGTCAACGCCGTAGCGCACATGCGCACGCATCGCGGTATCCGCCACAAATGGGTCGCCGCTGCATAATGCGTCGGCCAACGTGGCATGGAATGCCGGCGGCAGAGTCCGCCGATTTGCCGCGGTGTCATAGAGCCAGTTGAAGATCAGCACTTGCTCTTTCTCAATGGCATGTGACAATCCAGGGCAACGAGCCAACTCAGCAATGCGCAGGTGAAACTGCATGTGGTAGGTATGCACTGAGAACATGAAGCGAGAGTCGGGTGGTTCCAGCGCGCACAGCTTGTGCAATTCATCAAGTTGGTGCGCGCTGGTCCGCAAATGTTTCTTTTCCTCATCCGTAATGTATTCCGCACAGAGCCTGGCCGCCTGCGACTCAAGCGCCTCACGGATCACGTACATGTCTCGAATGTCGTGCTCGGTTGGAATGCGGACCCGGGTTCCAATGCGCGGCCTGCTTTCCACCAGCCCTTCAGTTTCCAAACGCCCCAGGGCCTCGGTGATCGGAAGGAAACTCATATTGAGGCGGTCGGCCAGGCGTCTGCGCGATAGGATGTCCCCTATCTGGAGATCCCCGCTCAGGATTTCATCTCGGATCTGTTGGTACGCACGATTTGACAGCGACTCCCGCGCGGCCGGCGGCCGTTTCGTGGTGCGGACGGTTTCTCTCGCGTCAGGTTCGCTGGTCACTTGATTCCCGGGTCGCACGCAGTGGAGATGTTGAAATTCATTCTAACGCGCTCTGCACTTTCTTTTCAGCGTTATCACCATTTCTCTCATTCAAACTTGAATCTGATATATCATATAGTGATAACGATTGCAAGGCCGGTGTTATTTCAGGACGAGCATCAGTGAAAAAGCAAGATCGGCGTGCTGAGGAAGAGAACAAAAAATGCATCTGGCAGGCAAGGTGTGTCTGGTTACCGGGGGCGGCAGTGGTATTGGCGCAATGACAGCCCTGGCATTTGCAGGCCGCGGAGCACACGTTGCTGTCACAGGACGGAGCCCGCAAAAAATCTCTTTCGATGAGCTCAATGAAGCGACACGGTCTCATGGCTCTGAGGCCATTTACATTCAAGCCGAGGCCGGCAATGCCGAAGGATGCGCCCGTGCGGTTGCTGAAACGCACGCACGATGGGGGCGTGTCGATGTGCTTGTTCACGCGGCCGGGGGACCGGCTCCGGGCGGACTTTTCGAGACGACAGAAGAGGATTGGGCGAGAGCCTTTGATGTCCACGTCCATGCTGTGCACCGACTCGCCCGTGCCGCAGTGCCACATATGATCAAGCAAGGCGAGGGAGCCATCGTCTTGATCGGCTCAGCAGCTGGCCGCCGCGGGTGTTTTGGAGCGATTGCATACGGAGTGGTGAAGGGAGCATTGCCCCAATTCGCCCGTGTTCTGGCGCGCGAACTTGCAGATTACAATATTCGGGTAAACTGCGTTTCTCCGGGAATTATTCGCACGCCGTTCCAGGATTTCCTCACGCCGACGCAGGTCGAAAACAATATAAACAACCGAATACCGTTGCACCGTGAGGGCAAGCCGGACGATGTCGCACGTGTCATTCTGGAACTGGTGGAAAACGACTTTATCACTGGAGAAGATGTGGTGATTGATGGCGGCATGACCATGCGTAGCGCTTAGAAAAAGATTTCGCAGCAATGATGTAAACCCCAATCCGCCATCCGGGTCAAAATCGGGTCTCGACCAGGGCTGTGTAGAACCTTACTCGCATCCGTGTCCAGCCGCTACATAACATGCCAGTGACTTCCGCTGCGCCGGTTTTACCCTGTCCTTGACGGTCGGCCATTCAATTCTGCCAATTACTAACTTATCCACTCCAGGATCTTAGTCATATTGCCTGGTGCACTCGAAGTTGTTCCACGCGGAACTGTTGGTCCGATCGCGAGCGCGAGCTCGTGGCCTTCAAACCAGACTAAGAAGCGCGCTTGATCTGCGCCGGAAAGGCGGCCCTGATTCAGCCATGTATAGTAAGCACCCATATCGGCATCTACCAGAGATCCTTCGGGGTCAGTTAGCTCAGTTAAAGGGTTGCGTCTCAGTAACTCGTTCATTGGGGCCATCTGCTGTCTGGGGGCAAAACGTGCGAACAGTGTAACTGGCTGGGCACGGCGCAGAGCTTCTCGCGCAGCCCACTGCACAAACGTTGTGCTGAAGATCTGGGTTCCCGCTCCCTCGGTGAGAATTCGGGTCTCAAAGTGGCGCAACGCCGTATTCTCGGCGTTCCCATTCAGTCCCAGATCGTCAGGGCTGAGATTGGCCATAAAAGATTGCGCGACTTCCGCTCCCCCGGCCTTAATTGCACTTGATTGTTCGACAAAGCTTTGAGTCAAGCTAAGTTCTTTCATGGCAAACGGGGCAAGCTGGTTATATGAAGTTACAGTGACTCCTTCTCTCAAACTACAGGAAGGATCGGCCTGTCCACCATCGATGTACCAGTGCGCATATTGTTCAGGGTGGTTTTGCGCCCTCTTGTTGACGAAGTCGAGCAGCGTCTCTATGCCGCGATCCGGTTGTACAGCGGTAAACAAAACTCCGTGCTGGCGAAGCGAGCGAAACAGTTTGAGGTCGGTCCGCACAGCTCCTTGCCCGATGGCCACGATCGTAAAGCGCGGCAGCGCCGGCGGGTTCCCGGCCAGCGCCGGTTCTAACTGCTTTTGATATTGAGCTGCAGCATTGTGATACGCATCGATTTGCTGCGACGACCAAAGCAGAGCACTCAGTTGTTCGCTGAAATGTTGAGGTTGATTTAACCAATCTATTTGCTCGATTTCCCTGGATAGTGTCAGGTTGGAAAACGGAGCCATCAACGACACAAACGAGGCTGTTTGCAGCGATTGGAGATAGTCGAACTGGCGATCGAGTTCGTCGCGCTCCGCCGGAAAAGACCAATCGTAGCCCATGATTTCGCGCAGAAAAATTGGCAATAGCGCCAGTGGGAGGTTCTGCAGCAATTGCAGGTGCTTGATGGCGAAGGCTCTGCCAAGCGGCGGATATTGAGAAAAGCTCTGGGGGCGGAGTTCAAGCGGCTGCATCAGATCACCTCAAGAATCGGGTCGCCCTTCGCATGTGGAGTTGAGAATCCGAGCAGCGCGCCTAGTGTTGGAACCAGATCAAGCGAATTCAGCGGCCGATTTACGGTAACGTTCTGTCGAACCTGTGGACCCAGCGCCATCATCCACGTTGTTCGCGACAGCGGATCCCCGGTCCGGTGATGTTGAAATCCATTACCGCCAGCGTCGAAATCGGAATCGCGTCCAAAATCCGGGAGAATGAACATGGTGGTCCGGTTGCAATACTCCGGATCGTTCTGGATCATTTTCCAGATTTCCCCACAAAGGCGATCGGTGCGTCGTATCCCGTCAATGTACAAGGAAAATGCGCCGGAATGCGCCACATCCATATCGTGCAGCGTTATCCAAATCAAGCCGGGAGCAAACTTTCGCATTATCTGGCGCATGACAAATACCGATAACTCGTCGGCGCTCGAAAGTGTCTGTGCGTGCGCGGTGAAGTCCTCTACAGAAACTTGCAAGACATCATCGAGGCGGGATAAAGGAACGTCGGTGTCAACTAATGGTGGCGTGTATAGCGGGCTCTCGAAACTATCCTGTAATAAAGAACCAAGTTTCTTCAAGCCTGGATGCGCCGACCCTAACGCTTCTGCCAGTAAGTGCTTGGGCAAGATCACCTGAGCCCCATAACCCAGCGCATACTGTGATCCGTTGCTTTGGCCAATTCGATTGAAACCGTTGCTGGGTGCAATTACCCAGGCATCGTTTGCCGGCCGATCCAGGCCTCGCCGAAAGCATTCGAACACCGTGGGATTACTTGGAGCAACATTGGCAAAGTTATCGAACGTCTCATAGACACCCGTCGCGAGGCTTGCGGTGGCGACATAGTGGCCGAGAATTCCATGATTCACGACCTGGGTGCAAAACGTGGCCTGAGGCACTAACTCATTCATCAAATGAGGGATATTTTCCTGACCTTGCGGAGCGAAAGTCTCTTCGTCTCGAGCTCCACCACCGAATGTAACTACAACCGTCTTCCTCGGCTTCGCAGCTACGGACGCAGCCAGGGGAGAAATTCTCGAAAGCGCGCTCCATGCCCCAGCACCAGCCGCAGAGTGTAAAAAGTCGCGGCGGGTCAAGGATCTTTCTTGCGCAGCTTTGAGAAAGTTTCCCCTCATTGCATATTCATGCTCCTCGTACCTTCACCGCATCAGATTCCTCGCCTAGGGTCACCGTACAACTTGAACCCCAAAGCACCAACAGGAGAAATGAGGATATGTGCCCTGCTGCCGTGTTTAATTGGGCGCCCCAGCACTTCGCAAAAAATTCGAGCCGCTGTAAGTTCTTTCGAATTCATATCTCGATCTGCAATACGAAGTCAATAAGTATCTTCGATTGCTGTCGATTATTTGTGATTGAGAGATTTTGATTTGCAATTTAATTTGTCCAAGTGGTACAAGGGATCGACGGCGCTGCGATTGAATTGGAGAAACTTGCATGTCTGAAGAGCGAAATAGATGAATGAGGGAGTTGGCGCGGGTTTGCTAACCGGCGCGATTTTCTCGGTAGCCATTGTGGTTGGCGTCGCCGCCACTGCTTCACGGATTCACGCGCAAACCAGCGCGGGTAAGCCGCAGTCTGTGGCTTCGGGCCAGACCGTTACCCCACTGGCCCCGGCGGGGGTCAAGTTCACCAGGCTCAATCCGCACCTTAAAGATTTCCCCGATTACACAGTGGGTCAAGCGATTAAATTGGCGCTCAGTCCGGATGGGAAGACCCTGCTGGTTCTGACGAGTGGCTACAACATCCTATATGACGCTCGCGGCTCGAAGGATGCAGCCGCTTCGAACGAGTATGTATTCGTATTTGACGTGACCCGCCACGCACTTCGGCAGAGGCAGGTCATTGAGGTGCCGAATACTTGCTTTGGCCTGGCATTCTCGCCGGGCGGCAACCAGTTCTACGTGTCCGGCGGAGTCGACGACGTTGTTCATGTGATTGCCATGACAAGCGGTCTCTGGGCTGAGAGCGGCGCGCCGATATCGCTTGGCCACAAGCACGGCGTTGGCGAATCTGGCGACAATGGTCGACCCACTGTCGCAAACCTGGCGGTTTCGGCTGACGGCAGGTTTCTTGTTGCCGCCGACCTCTACAACGATGCTATCTCGATTGTGAATCTCGAAAGCCGCACCAAAGTGGGCGAACTCGATCTGCGGCCGGGAATTAATAATGCGGCGCAAAGCGGCGTCGCTGGAGGCGAAAATCCATTCGGCGTGGCGATAAAGGGCAACGGTACAGCATATGTGTCAAGCGTGCGCGACCGCGAGATCGATGTGGTCGACATCTCAACCTCGTCGGCGCCCAAACTGCTCACGCGCATTGCCGTGCGGGGCAATCCTAACAACATACTGCTCAACGACGCGCAGACGCGGCTCTTCGTCACTGCGGATAACAGCGACCAGGTTTCAGTGATCGACACAGCGACAAACCGGGTGGTGGAGGCGATTCGCACCACCGCGCCGGCCGGCGTGTTGCGCGACCCGAATCAATTGCCGGGCGCGGCGCCGAACAGCCTCGTATTATCGCCGGATGAGAAGACTCTCTACGTGACCAATGGAGGCATGAACGCGATCGCAGTGATATCGCTTGCACAGGGCTCGACGCCTAACGTGGTAGGGTTGATTCCTACTGGATGGTACCCGCAATCAATCAGCATCAGCCGCGACGGCAAGATGCTTTATGACGTAAACAGCAAGAGCGCTCCTGGTCCGAACCCGCTCAAGGTTAATAATGCGAAGGCGACCAACCAGTATATTCTGCAACTCGAGAAAGCCGGGTTGCAGACTATTCCAGTGCCCGATCAAAAGGAACTGGCCTGGCTGACCAAGCGGGTGGCCGAAAACAACTTTCTGGACACGATGCCCGACTGGCATGACGAGCAGACAATGGCGGCACTTCGCCAACACATCAAGCATGTGATTTACATCGTCAAAGAAAACCGGACCTACGATCAAGTGCTCGGCGATCTCGACCGTGGCAACGGCGATCCCAGACTTGCCGAACTTGGAAATACCATTACACCAAACCAACATAGGCTGGCGGACCAATTCGTCGATCTCGACAATTTCCTTGTGAGCGGCGAAGTAAGCGGCAATGGCTGGCCCTGGAGCACCTATGCGCGAGACGTGGATTTCGACGTCAAGGTCGTCCCTCTCAATTATGCCGGTCGCGGCGCTCCTCGCTTTATCGATACGACTGTGGCGACGCTCGCAGAGCGCAAGGCCATCGAGCCCGACTATCCGAACGACCCAAATCTTCTACCCGGTACGAACGATGTGCTTGCGCCGGACGGACCGGAAGGAGAGAACCACGCAGGTTATCTTTGGGACTCAGCGCTGCGGCACGGTTTGACGGTCCGCAATTATGGCTTCGATTCTCACTATCCCGTGAATGCGCCTGAAACTCCCGACCCCTTCGCGAGCCGCCAAGTGGTCGACGTGCCTGAAATAGAGTCTCTCATCGGTATCACCGACCCGTACTTCCGGGCCTTCGACAATGCCTATCCTGATTTTCGGCGCGAAGCGGAGTGGGAGCGGGAGTTCACCCAGTATGAAGTCAACGGCAATCTCCCCAGCCTCGAACTCATCACGCTGATGCACGACCACACTGGCGATTTCTCGACCGCCATTGACGGAGTCAACACCCCGGAAAAGCAGACCGCAGACAATGACTACGCGGTGGGTAAGCTGATCGAGAGAGTTGCACACAGCACTTATCGAGACTCGACGCTGATCTTCATGCTTGAGGACGACGCGCAGGGCGGCGCCGACCACGTTGATGCACATCGCAGCATCGCTTTCGTTGTGGGGCCTTATGTGAAGCAAGGCAGCATTGTGAGTGAGCGCTATACGACTGTCAACATGATCCGGACGATTGAGGATGTGCTGGGAATTGGCCATCTCAATCTCAACGATGCATATCAGCGGCCCATGAGCACGGTCTTCGATTTGAACCAATCAACCTGGACTTACGACGCGGTCATCCCCGCGCCGATAAAGGCGGAACTCGCCAATCCGTCACAGGCTGATCAGCCCGGCGTGGGATTTCACAACGCACGGACTGCTGCGTATTGGGCGCAACAAACGCGCGGCTTTGACTGGTCCTCCGCCGACCGCGCGCCGGCTGCACTTTTCAACAGGATTCTCTGGAAGGGTCTCACAGGCGGTCTGCCTTACCCCTGGGTGCGCGACGGCGTGGACTATTCCCGTGATCGAACTGCGGTACTGAAGGCGCGCAGCATCCACTTTCTCTATCAGGCGCCGTGACCATGAAATCGGGTTGCAGAGACGGGCCGCTGTCAATCTGCGATGCGGTTTATTCGCGTTGCTTCAATCCGCAAGCCTCAGAATACCGTGAGAGCGACTCCTGGATTTTGTGGCGAATAATGGCAGGTTATTTTCCAGATTCTTCTGCGGAATTACTTATTCAATTACACTTCTCCAATTGATTCTCGAGATGGTTTAGAGGGCGCCTTGAGTAGAACGGATGATTCCACTTGGCTTCTTATCCTTTCAGTTTAGGAGTTAGACTGTTTACACCTTCGAATATAGTAAAATGCGAGGTTAGCAATGGCAAAGGGAAACTCGGGAACGGGCGCCCCCGAGGAGACGACTGACTACGAACCGGGGACGGTTGCCACGGCAGCAGACTTGCAGCTCGACGGCATGATGGCCGAAGAGAGGCGAAGGCAAATCGTGCAGCTCGTGAACAGTGCCGGCCGCGTGAAGGTGAACGAATTAGTCAACCGTTTTGGCACTTCGGCAGTCACCATTCGCAACGATCTGAATGAGCTGCACCAGCGTGGATTGCTGCAGAGGTCGCATGGAGGAGCGGTCTCCCCAGGAGCAATCCTTCGCGAGCCGCCTGTCAATGAGCGTTTAAAGAGTTACTCGGATGAGAAGCAACGGATCGGAGCAATGGCGGCCTCGCTTATTAACGATGGCGAAACCATCATTCTGGATTCAGGTACGACGACGCTTGAGATCGCCCGCCAGATCAAGCAAAAGCAGGGACTCCAGATCATTACCAGCGGCGTCAACATCGCGGCGGAATTGCTGGACGCGCATGGAGTGCAGATCTTCATCGCCGGAGGCTCGGTTCGCGGAGAATCAGCTTCGATCAGCGGACGATTCAGTGAGCAATTGTTCGAGCAATTCTCAGCGGACAAGTTGTTTTTCAGCGGTTCAGGATGCGATCCGGATTTTGGCATCAGCGGCGCAAACCTCGAAGAAACGATGATGGACAGGGCCATGCTGCGAATCTCCCGCGAGATTATTCTGGTTGCCGACTCCAGCAAGTTTTCCAAGCGCAGCATGCTACGCATCGCTTCGTTTTCAGAGATTGATACCGTGATCAGCGATAGCGGTCTCGCAGTAGAGATGCAGATGAAACTGCGCTCCCTTGGCTGCAACCTCATCCTTGTCTGACTCTGGCTGCCGGAGAAAGCCCTTCGCGCTGCGGAGTTCTGGTGACCCGCTCTACTAGCCTGTCTGAAGGAATATCAAAGCTAACGAGTTAGGATTGAATGCCGGACGTGCGAAACACCCCGGAGTTGATGCTGGCAACCATCCAAACCGCGCCGATCAACAGGACTGTGCAGTTCTAACGGCCTGACGGCTCGGCCGCAGGGGAATGCGCCGGATAAATCCTTACGCCCTGAACCACTCGATTGATGATGCCGTTCGGGCTTGGACTGTCCGGGTCCAATCCGATGCGCAAGCTCAAATGATAACCAAGCAGCTGCGGAGCGGCACTTTCAAATGGTGTGCGCAGAACGTCGTTTAAACGCGGAGCAACGGCAGGAATGATCTCGTCAAATAAGCCATCCGCTTCGGCTGGGTCAGCAATGCCAACCAGGTATCCAATTCTCTTCGAACGAAGTTCATGAATCAGGTCCTCCTCATACAAGCGGCGCACCGGATCACTGGATAGCAAGCATAAGACGACCGTATCGGGTTTGACGAAAGACATTGGGCCGTGTCTAAGCCCAAGATAAGTTTCAGTGACAACAGAGAATTGCCCCGCAGTCATTTCGAGCGCTTTCAGTCCAGCTTCACGCGCCCACCCAAGGGATGGTGAAGAAGAAAGGACCACGAGCCGGTCGCGTACGCGATTTCCCACACGCAGGCATGCGCGATCGATTTCCGGTAACAGCGCAGCTGCGCGCTGTGACAGCCTTTCCAATTCCGATGCGACCACCTCCGGGTAACCCAGAACGAGTCCGGCAAGCACCAGGTTAGAAAATGCGCTGGTCATCACCACACTCTGGTCGTCCGTGCGCTTGTCAAGCACAATCAACCCGTCAAGTCCCAATTGAGACAATGCGCCGTCTCGATTGCAGACAATTGCGAGTTGCAGAATCTCGTGCCTCAGAGAACGAATGCGATCAACAACAGCGGTGCTCTCCGGACTATCGCCTGAACGGGCTATCGAGATCACAGCGTCGACGTCGAGTAGGTAACGTTCTGGATCGACCACCAGGTCAGTGGACGCAACGGCCGTTGCATGGGGCCAAGCGGCCGCGATGGCGCTTGCCGCGTACGCCGAACTCCCTGCTCCAGTCAATAAGACCCGAGCATTCCAGAGCTTGACTTTTGATTGCAACCGTTTCGACGCAAATGTTACGGTCTCAACCGTTATGGGCCAAAGAACAGGTTGGCGCATGATTTCCTGCAAGGTAAATTTGGATACGGCGTGGACCTTGGACCCGTTGGGCTCATCGGGTAGGATCGATTTCTTAGGCATATAAACAGAGCTCCCTTGCTAAAACTCAAACCTGGGTTAGGGGATCATCCACCCAATCGAAGCTGATGCGAAATGTTTCGCAAGCCTATATGCGTGTTTCGCAATTGTCAGTGCTTTCGCTTCGCAAACATTAAAAGATATATCAGATTTTATTAAGAAATGCAGAAGACTTCTGCAGGAGTCCGTATGAAATCTGCGCTCACGGCGAGCCCCAGGGCTTGCTTCTGGTCGCATTGAAGATCCAATCAAGCGGAATCGACTTTGAACACCATCTTCTCGCCGGGGTCACCAGACTCGCACGAACTGATTCTTTGAAAATCCGGTGCGCGGCCCTTTCAATAGGGCCTTCCTGTCTCCTGGAGTGCCAGCAGATTGACCAACGCAGTAGCCGGACTGGCCGCGCTTGTTGGCTATTATGGTGAAGTCTAACTCAATGGCGCTGCCTTCTGATCGGAACGCCAACTGGTTCTGTCCGTCCCGGCAAGCCATTCAATTCATTGGCCAATGTGACAGGGTCTGCACACAATCTCCCGCCCCCCCAACGAAACCGTTCTTTTATAGGTTGGTCCGGCGATTTAACCTGCTCAATCATAAATAATCGGTAACAATCGAAGATAATTGTTGACTTTGTAAATAAAATTGATATATCACTTCGAGAAGACGCACACTGCGCTTTGGAGTCACAAGATTGGAGGCTGGACGATGAGAGACACTTACGTGATGCAGACGAAGGGCCGCATATTTTCCTTTCTGCTTTTTCTGCTTGCCGGTGGCATGGTTGTATTTTCGGCGCATCAGGCATGGTCCCAGTCCGACCAGGGAACCATTACAGGCTTCGTCAAGGACACCAGTGGCGCGGTGATCCCGAGCGCCCAGGTCATGCTGCACAGCATTGACACCGATCTGACGTTGCAGGGAAAGACGGACGGCAGCGGAGTGTACGTATTTTCGCCTGTCAAGATCGGCGAATACGAAGTGAGCGCGACTGCCCTCGGATTTGAGACGACCTCGCAGACGCATCTGCGACTGAACATCCAGCAGAGACTGAACGTCGACATTGTGTTAAAGCCAGGCGCCGTAGCGGAGACCGTAGTGGTATCCGATGCGCCTCCCCTACTGGAGTCGCAGTCCGGCTCTGTGGGCCAGGTGATGAGTTCTGAAACGATTAATAATACGCCGCTGAATGGGCGCAACTGGGTGTATATCGCGCAGCTCTCGGCGGGCGTCGACCCATCGCTGGGAAGCAGCCGCGGTTCCGGCACGGGAGACTTTATTGCAAACGGTCAGCGGCCGACCCAAAACGACTTTGTTCTGGACGGCGTGGACAACAATGTGAATGTCGACGACTTCATGAATGGCGCCAGCTTCGCCGTGCGGCCCCCGCCGGATGCGCTGGCTGAATTCAAGATCGACACGGCCGACTACAGCGCCGAGTTCGGTCACTCTTCTGGCGGCGTTCTCAACGCCAGCATCAAGTCTGGCACGAACGAGATCCACGGAGACTTCTGGGAATACATCCGCAACACCAATCTCGATGCGCAGAACTGGAACGCAACTACTAATCCTCCGTACCATGAAAATCAGTTCGGCGCCACGCTTGGATTCCCGATCTGGCGGAGAAAGTTATTCTACTTCGGCGATGCAGAGGCAAATCGCATTAATTATGGCCAGACCGTCATCAACACCGTGCCAACGGCCCTGATGCGCCAGGGGAACTTTTCGGAGATGCTCAACCCCAGTCTGACGGGACAGCCAGAGGCCATCCAGCTCTATGTGCCAAATTCCGGCGGTACAACCCCCTTGTCCTGTAAGAACCAGAACAATGTGTTCTGCGCGGACGAGATGGACAACGTCGCCGCGAAAATTATCACCATGTACCCTACGCCGAATGCCAACAACGGGGCCACATGGAATAATCTCGTTGAGAATGTAAGCGACACGGATTACACCTGGCAATGGGACCAGCGGATGGATTGGAACATCAGCAAGCGGGATCAGGCCTATGCGCGCTACAGCTACCAGCATGAACAACTTCTCTCGCCGCCGCCCATGGGGCCAATAATCGATGGTGGCGGCAGCGCCAAAGCCAATCTCGCGCAGAGCTTCATGCTAAGTGAAACGCACTTTTTCAGTCCGAGCCTGACCAATGAGTTCCGATTTGGATACAACCTGACTCATTACTCGTCTTTGCAGCCTAACTTTAACGAGGACGTATCTCCCCAATTAGGGTTAGGTGGTGTACCGTTTACCGCCGGGCAAGACAATGGCGGCCTCCCCCAAATCTCGATAAACAATATGGCCATGTTGGGCTCACGGTGTTGCATACCCTCTTTCGAGGGCCAGAACATATACCAGATTCTGGACAATGTGACCGAGATCAAGGGCAACCATTCGTTGAAGTTCGGGGTATCTCTGCAAAGCCTTCGCGTGCTCTTCTTTCAGGTGGGCAATTCGCGGGGCCAGTATCAGTACTCCGGAATCTTCACCAGCGACCTTGGCGCAAGTTACACCGGAGCAGGCATAGCGGACTTTCTTGCCGACCAGATGTACAGCGCCAGCATTACTCCATATTCAGGAACCAATTATTATCGCTGGTATCGCTCAGGTTATGCTCAGGACGACTGGCGAGTCAGCCGCAAGCTGACACTGAATCTCGGTTTGAGGTACGACTACTTTCAAACCTTTACGAACAAGAATGGAGATATGACGAACCTGGTGGTAACTTCAAAAGGGATCGGCACAGGAACCGGAATTCTTTATGTGCCCTCCAAACTCCAGGGTCAATCCATCTTCCCGCCGGCGTTCATGAGCCTGCTCGCGTCGCAGAACGTTACGATGCAATATACCAACCAGCTGTCGATAGCTTCAGTTCAGAAGGCGAACTTCGCGCCGCGCATTGGCATTGCATATAGCGTGGATCCCAAGACGGTCGTACGTGGCGGCTTCGGGTTGTTCTACGGGGGCCTTGAAAGCATTGGCGGCACAGAGACGACGGTCAACTACCCATGGTCGTACGGCGTTGGCATTACAGCGCCGAATTGCGCCCCCGGTAACTGTCAGGCGGTGAACGCAAGTTTGGAAAACGGTCTTTCGGCACAAATTGCCCAGGGTATCGATAGCTTCATTTCGCTGCCTTCATTCGCTACCAGCGACATGTCGATCAAGACACCGTACACGATCAGCTACAATCTGACCCTCGAGCGCGCGCTCTCAAATAACCTGGCAGCTACCGTAGGTTATGTTGGGAATGTGGGCCGTCATCTAGAAACGGCGCTATCACCCAATGCTCCGAATGCGCTTGAGAATCCAGCGAATAACTCGCAATACGCTCAGCCTTTCCCCGGATTCCAGGGCGCCTGGTGGGCGTTTGTTGATGCGTCATATTCCGGTGAAAGCATGTACAACGCTCTACAAGCCAAATTGGAGAAGCGCTATGCCAATGGGCTGAATTTTCTGGCCACTTACACCTGGGCGCATGCCATGGACGACTCTTACAATACAGGTGGAATTCTGAATGGGGTAAGTAACTTTCGCAACCCGAACCTCATCCCGATCCAGGACGAATACACCAACTCCGGATTCGACGTGCGCCAGCGCGTCACATTGAACGGCTACTATCAGTTGCCCTTTGGAAAAGGAAGAAAGTATATGAATAACGGCGGGTGGAGCGACTATGTGGCCGGTGGCTGGGCTACCAGCCTCACCTTCACCGCCCAAACAGGTTTGCCTATCTCGGTAAGTCCTGATAACTCGGGTGCATCTGGTGCTAATGCTCAGAATGCGATTTTGATAGGTAAGCCGTTTGCCGGAGGGGGCAATCCCGACGCTTCAAATCCGGGCGTTACATGCCCAAGCCATGTGAAAAATACTGGCAATTGGTATAACCCGTGCGCATTCGCCAATCCCCTGCCGGGCAGCAATATCCCAATTTCTGGACCGGGCATGTATGTAACTGGAACGGCCAACGCGATTGCTTACCTGGGGGGTAAATCCAACCAAATCCCGGGACCCGGATATAACCGAGTAAATATGTCTCTGTTCAAGAGCTTCCGTACCGTCGAATCGCAGAGAGTGGATCTTCGCGTCGACAGCTTCAACCTTCTCAATCACCCGAGCTGGAGTGTCTGCAACTCAAACAACGGACCGGAGGGCGGAAATATCTGCCAGCCGTTATCACTCCAGAATTACACGCCCGATGCGCGATTCCTTCAGTTCTCAGCGAAGTACGTGTTCTAGTGGCGTTACTAATACCCGAACGTGCCACATCCAGAATCCCCTTTCAGTCTGAACCCTGGTGCTAGCCTGAAGGGGGAATTGACGAATCAAGAGGTGTGTTGTCCAGCGAAGGGCAGGACGCGTTAATGCACATTAGACATATCGCGAAGTTAGTTAAGTTGGCTCGCGCAGTTATAGTTATTCCTTTGGTGTCATTCGGGACAGTTCCAGCTCAGGCTACACCCGGTCAAGGTCCACTTGCAGCCTCAATCAACCCTGACAACGGTTGGTATTCGCTAGCGGCAAAAGACGGCCAGACATTCTTGCGCAATACGGCGGTTGGCGTGAAGGTTGATGGGCGCTGGATCCATCCCGACGACTACTCCAGGCCAACGATCATACGGGGAACGTCCACCGGTGAATTGGGAAATTGCCAAACATGGGAAGTAACATACGCCGGGACGCAAAGTCTGCCGAGCCTTATCTATAAAATCAGAACCTATACAAAACTCCCAGCCGGAGATATAGAGGTAATTGTTCGAAACTCAACGACTAAAAACATATCTGTGCAGGATATACGTTCTGTCGATGTCAAAGGCAGTGCGGCGCTGAGCCTCGGAGCGCGGGAGACAGATGACAGAATACTGTCAGACAGCGTCAGCGAAAATCGACCAGTCGTTATGATTCATGACCTGGCAGACGTAAAAGATCAATCACATCCCATGCACCGCGGTGTAGGGAGCCAGCTCATCTATAACCCCCAATCAGGACGTAGCTTGTTTTTTGGAGCTTTGACCTCCGACAAGTTCCTGACAATTCTGAGACTGCGCCTTGGAGGCTCGACGGCGGACCGAAACATTGCTGCCTACGAGGTTGACTCAGCTGGAACTACGGAGTTGACGAAGGAGGATTCGCTTCAGGAAGCACCGCAAGAGGACCAGATTGAGCTCAGTCTTTCTGTGCCGCCTGATAAAGACCTGAGGGCCGAGCGGCTTTTCTTCAGCTTCAGCAACGATTATCACGAACAGCTGACTACCTATGGGTTATTGATTAAACACATCCATCATGCGCGAGTCCTAAATCCAACCCCCATGGGATGGTGGAGTTGGACGGCGTATGGCCCAAACCTCAGCGCTAACAATGCAGTTATCAATGCTCAATGGGAATCACGATATCTCAAGCCGTTAGGCTACGATTTCTTTCATATAGACGAGGGTTACAGCATCGCGAGAGGCGATTACCTCAGGCCAAATCCAGTGTTATTCCCTAATGGATTGGGCGGCGTCGAGAAGAAAGTCGCAGCTCTGGGGCTTACTCCCGGCGTGTGGACGGCGCCATTTGAGGTTTCGGAAACTTCTTCGGTTTACAAGGATCATCCCGATTGGCTCGTGCACGACTTCCAGGGCAAGCCGATCCGGCTGATTGGCTGGGTCATTTCGAAGAAGGATCGCTTGTATGTCCTGGATGCAACTAATCCGGGAGCTCAAAGTTACCTGCGAGATGTCTATTCAACATTCGCGAAGAAATGGAGTATCAGATATATCAAGCTGGACTTCATGGAAGACACTTGTATTGAAGGCAAATACTATCGCTCGAACACCACAGCCCTTGAGGCTCAGAGAAACGGATTAGCCATCATTCGATCGGCCGTTGGAGACAAGGTTGTCCTTGATAAAGACGGTGGAGAAATGTTGAATCCAGTGGGGATTGTCGATACGGGAAGGGTATCAAATGATTCAGGGCACGACTTTGACCGGAGTAAATCGGCTGCCCCCGGGATCGCAGCCAGATATTTTATGAATCGCAATTACTATATTACCGACCCCGATGCTTTCACAGTTACGAGGGGCAAAGATGACAGTGCATTAACAATGGATGAAGCGCGTGTGTCGATAGCGCTTGCGGCTGTTTCAGGCGCCATGTTTGAGATCGGGGATGATTTACCGACCCTCGGATCGGAACCTGAACGCCTTGCTTTGGTGGAAAATCAAGATCTGATAAGAATGGCACGGATGGGCCGAGCCTCTATCCCTCTTGACCTGATGACGTATGTTCCGGAGGATGAACAGCCGAGCATTTTCCTGCTCAAAGAAAGCTCACAGCAGAGCATCTTGACGATCTTCAACTGGACAGATCATTCCCGGTCCCACACGATTGGACTTTCCAGCCTGGGTTTGAAAGCGACTGGTTCATACGCGATTGTCGATGTCTTTGATAAGAAACAAGTGCCTATTCAGGATTTGAATTCTTTGGTTGTGGCTCAGCCCGCGCATTCGGTACGGGTGCTAAAGATCGTCGAGATGTCGTCCGCTTCGAAGACATCTGAAGTGCAGCGGCCGACTCCTACAGGGAACTCTCTGAGTGAAACAAAGAGCCGCGACAAGCTTAAATGAAGCTGAACGTGGAGACAGTTATGTTGATACAGTCGTCGCAGAAACTTGTCGATGAGCTATGTTTTTCACTATCGTGAGCGCTAACGTAGATGTGGCAGAACTATTACCGCATTAAAAGGGGGTCATCTTGGCAGTCGCAATCAAATCTGTCAATGGGATGCCGCTCAGTGCCGACATGGAGGAGTGGGACGAGTTTCTAAAGGGTCGCTACCGGGAGGGCAAGTCAGAGGAAGGATTTCGCCAGTATGATGCCGAAGCGAACCCCGGCGTGGCGAATTTCTACAGACTGAACCACGAGAACCAGACTCTTGATTATGTGATGCAAAAGGAACAGCAGTATTTCACGATGGATAAAGGGGAGAGGTCCCTATGGGATGCGGCTGAGTTTCTGAATACGTTGGTCGACGACAGCGACCCCGACACGGATCTAACTCAGATCGAGCACCTTCTGCAAACGTCTGAAGCCATCAGAGCGGATGGTCATCCTCGTTGGTTCGTTTTTGCCGGCTTTGTGCATGACCTGGGGAAGATACTGTGTCTATGGGGTGAGCAGCAGTGGGGGGTCGTTGGGGATACGTTTCCAGTTGGCTGCGCTTATTCAGAGTACATTGTGTTTCCAGAGTTCTTTGCCGGAAACCCCGACCTGAAGCATCCAGTGTATTCCACAAAATATGGTATCTACGAGCCGAACTGTGGGCTCGACAAAGTTCATTT
>JBEKCW010000016.1:0-25787 GCA_050014675.1 Occallatibacter sp.
CCCGTGCCGCCCCTTGAACGACCCATCGAGGAAGTAGCCGGCGTAGAACTGCACTCCGGGCTCGGTGGTCTCAACCGTCAGTTTGCGCCCGCTCTCCGGCTCAACCACCGTCGCAGCGTGGCGCAAGGTTCCAGGCGCGCCATTGACGGCAAAGTTATGATCGTAGCCGTTGCCCAGCACCATCTGCTCAAAGTCGTCGTCAATGCGCTCGCCCACCACGTGCGGCGTGCGAAAGTCGAGCGGCGTTCCCGCAACCGGCGCAATTTCGCCAGTAGGAATCAGGCCCGAATCCACCGGCGTGTAGTGGTCGGCGCTCAGTTGCACCTTGTGCCCCAGAATGTTTCCGTCATCGTTGCCGCGCAGATTGAAATAGGCGTGGTTGGTCAAGTTCACCACCGTCTCTTTATCGGTCGTCGCTGAGTAATCAAGCCGCAGCGTATTCCCTGCCAGCGTGTATTTCACCTTTGCCGTCAGCGTGCCGGGAAAACCCATATCGCCATCGGGGCTAACGTGCGTGAACTCCACGCCACCCGCCACTTCTTCGGCCTTCCACACATAGCGATCGAAGCCCACCGGCCCGCCGTGCAGCGCGTTCACGCCGTTATTCTGCGGAATCTGGTAAGTCTTGCCGCCCAGAGAAAACTTTCCATGGCCGATGCGATTGCCAAACCGCCCGATCAACGCGCCAATATACGAGTTTGGAACCTTCAGGTATGTGGCCAGATCGTCGTATCCCAACACAACGTCGGCAATCTTTCCATTGCGATCCGGCGCTTTCACGCTTACCAGGTGCCCGCCGTACGCCATCACCCGTACTTCAATGTCGCCGCTCTTCAGCGTGAAAATCTCTACGGCTGTTCCATCCGCGGTATTACCCCAAATCGCCATCCTCTTCTCCTTGCGCGGCGCAATTTGCCGCCGCCAAAAAATTCAAATCGTGCGCACCGGCGCTTTCGCGCCCCAAGACACTATATCCGAATTGCGCGGGCATGAAGTTGTAGCGCTGGGCTCCAGCCCGGTTGTCGTACGGGCGTCCTCGCCCGTACCGCCATTGACGACTCGCAAATCGTACAGGAGCAGCCGCCTACCGCCTCTTCACTTTGCTCCTGAAAAAATCAAGCGTCCGCGTCAGACCTTCTTTGAGCTGGATCTTCGGCTCCCACCCCAGCAATCGCCGCGCCTTCGAGATGTCGGGCTGGCGCCGCACCGGGTCGTCTTCAGGCAGAGCTCCGTAACGCATCTCGCTCTCTGACCCTGTAACTTCGAGAACCGTCAGAGCGCATTCAAGAATGGTGAACTCGGTGGGGTTGCCGATGTTCACCGGCAGGTGCTCATCGCTGCGCGAAAGCCGCATGATGCCTTCGATCAGATCGTCGACGTAACAGAAGCTGCGCGTCTGGCTGCCGTCGCCATAGATGGTGAGCGGTTCGCCGCGCAGGGCCTGCATCATGAAGTTCGACACCACGCGGCCATCGTCGGGGTGCAGGCGCGGGCCGTAGGTGTTAAAGATGCGCACCAGGTGCGTGTTGACGCCGCGGCTGCGGCTATAGGCCATCACCAATGCTTCGCCGAATCGCTTGGCCTCATCGTAAACCGAGCGCGGGCCCACCGGATTCACGTTGCCCCAGTACTCCTCGGTCTGCGGGTGCTGCAGCGGGTCTCCGTAGCACTCTGACGTGGACGCATGAAGGAACCCGGCATTCGACCGCGACGCAATCTCCAGCATGTTCCTGGTTCCGGTCGATCCCACAGCCAGCGTCTCAATCCCCAGGCGCTTGTATTCAGGCGGGCTCGCGGGCGACGCAAAGTTGAACACGTAGTCCACCGCGCCAGGGTCGGCCGCAGGCGTGAAGGGCTCGCAGATATCCCACTCGATAAATGTGAAGCGTGGCTCGTTGGCCAGGTGGGCAAGGTTTTCGCGCTCGCCGGTCGACAGATTATCGACACCGATAACAGAGTGCCCATCCGCGAGCAAACGGTCTGCGAGGTGCGAACCAAGAAATCCGGCAGCGCCGGCGACGAGAACGCGCATGTTCAAATTTCGAGCTCCAAACCACTATGCATCGGCGAAGTCGGGCCGGGCATAAAGTCAGCGATGACCATTGACCGCGGCGCGCGCCAAAGTGAATAACCGGCCCTAGATTGCGACACTGCGAAACTCCCCCTGCTGCGCCTTGTAATTCGCGGCCCGGCCCACGCTTACATAGTTAAACCCATGCTGCTGCATGGTTGCGGGATTGAAGAGATTGCGCCCGTCGATCATGATCGGGAAGCGCATTTCGCTGCTTAGCCGGTGGAGATCGATCTCCGCAAATTCTTTCCAGTCGGTAAGAATCAACACCGCATCGGCATTGTGCGCCGCTTCATAAATGCCCGCCGAGTATTGCATCTTGTCGCTCTCAGGCAGCACCTCGCGCGCCCGCTCCTGCGCCGCCGGATCGTAAGCCGCAATGGTCGCCCCGGCCGCCAGCAATCGGCGAATCACGTCGATGGCCGGCGAATCGCGAATGTCGTCCGTTCCACCTTTGAAGGCCAGGCCCAGCGCAGCCAGCCGCTTGCCGCGCAGCGTCCACAACGCCGAGAGCACCTTGTTGCAAAAAATCTCCCTCTGCGTGTCGTTGATCTTGCGCACTTCAGCCAGCAGTTGGAAGTCGACCCCGCGCTGCTGCGCTACCCAGTGGAACGCGGCCACGTCCTTGGGAAAACACGAGCCGCCGTAGCCCAGCCCCGCGCGCAAAAACTTTTGGCCGATGCGGCTGTCCATGCCGATTCCCGCGGCAATGTCTTCAATGTCCGCATCCACGGCCTCGGCCAGGTTCGCAACTGAATTGATGAACGAGATCTTCATCGCCAGAAACGCATTCGAAGCGTGCTTGATGATCTCGGCGCTCTGCGGCGAAGTGACCAGCAGCCGCGCCGGATTGGCCGCGCTGAACTGGCCCTCGAGCGCACCCGGAGTCGAGTAGTAGGTCCCTTCGGTCAGCGGTGCGTAGATGCGCCGCAGAACCTCAGCCGCGCGCTCTGAGCTGGCGCCCACCACGATGCGGTCGGGATGCAGAAAGTCCTTCACCGCGGTGCCTTCGCGAAGAAACTCGGGATTGGAGACAACGTCAAAATCGCCTGCCGGCACGCCATGCCGATGCAGCACGCGCCTCACCCACTCGTTGGTGTAGACCGGCACGGTGCTCTTTTCAACAATCACCTTGTAACCGCGGATGGAGCGTGCGATCTCTGAAACCACCGCCTCGACAAACGACAGATCGGCCGCCCCGTTGTCGCCCTCCTGCGGCGTGCCAACGGCGATAAATACCGCGTCGCTCTGTTCAACAGCAGAGGCCAGGTCGGTGGTGAACGAAAGCCCGCGATTGCGGTGTTTGGCCAGCAGCTCAGGCAGGTGGCGCTCAAAAATCGGCACGCCCCCCTCACATAGGGTCTTCACCTTGGCTTCGTCGTTGTCCACGCACAGAACCCGGTGGCCCATGTCGGCAAAACATGCCGCCGCCACCAGGCCTACGTATCCCGACCCAATTACGCAAATTGAAGCAGGTTCAGTCATCTGCGGGTTCCCTTTCGCTCCTGTCGCCCCCGCGCACTTGAGGCAGCAGAAGAGGAGTGATCGACCATTCCGAATTGTCGTGGCAGCCCTAGTTTAAATGCTTGATTATCTTTGGGAAGCTTAAATAGAGGATGAAACTCCGCAGCCAATCCTCGGGCCCGTACCTGGGCTGTCACTCGCGGGTCGAAAAGCAGCCTGGATAGCCAGCTCCCTTCAAATGACGCCCTCACCTTTCGAGGCCGGCCCGATACACAAATTGGTGAGTGCACATCCGCCCGGGTTGTATTACCGTCATATAGCAAGAGCTATTCCCGGTCATTTTCCTCATACCTGTGCTTTTTTGCGATTTATAAAAGCCCGCGAAGCATATTCCTATTCGCGGCGAGCGGCTCGTTCCAGCCCGCATTTTTCACGGGCGGCCAGGAGATCTACCCCGCTTCAGGGCTCTCGGAGGCTTAAGCAGGCGGGCATATCCTCAATGTCCCGCAATCGGTGAAAAATGCGGGCCAGTGCAAGAATTTGTTTCGCGGAGATCCCTCGGATGCGGCTCAAAGTTTCAATCGCCGTACTTGCGCTTTCGGCGTTCGCAATCTGCGCGCGCGCCGAAACGATCAGCGGCACCATCCTCATCAAGAAAAAGCTCACCAGGCGCAGCGTTACGCCGGCCGTCTCGGTGTACCAGCGCGGAACTGAGGTGAAACTCGGCGCCGATACGCCCGAGGACCCGCTGGTCTACGAGCGATCCCGCGTGGTGGTTTATGTTGAGGGTCCGATTGCCGCGCCCGCCGGAGTAACGCCCGATCTTCCACCCGCGCAGATGGCCCAGCAAGATCGCCGATTTTCTCCCGATCTGGTGGTCATTCCTGCCGGATCTTCGGTCCGGTTCCCCAATATGGACCCCATCTTTCACAACGTATTTTCGCTTTCAAAGGCCAAAAGCTTTGACCTCGGCAGTTATGACAAGGGCGACTCGCGAACGGTCGCTTTTCCCAAACCCGGCATCGTAGAGGTCTTTTGCCACCTGCACCCGAACATGGCTGGAACGATCGTGGTTACGCCCAATCGTTTCTATGCCCGCCCTGACGCTGCCGGCCAGTACCACATCCCCGACGTGCCCCCGGGCCAGTACACCGTAGTGGCCTGGCACCGAACTGCGGGTTTTTTCAAAAAGCAGATCACGATTGAAGCCGGCCACGACGCCAGCGCCGATTTCTTTATTCCACTTGAGGAGAACGCAAAGTAACACCGCCGCGAATTCGGCAAGCCACCGAGCACCCATGACCACACGCCTGCGCTCCCGAGCCTTTCTCATCTGCTTTGTCCCCTTTGCGGCGCTGCTGGCGTTTGCATTTTGGATGACGCAGAACCTGGTGCAAAGCGCCGTGAGGGAGGGTCTGCGCCGTTCGCTCCGTCTGAACCAGGTAGCCGTTGCAAGCATTCACAAAAAGAGCGATCTGGAGAGCAGCCGCTTTTTGAAAGTGGCGGGAGAAAACCCCGCGCTGAAGGCAGGCATGCAACTGCTGCTGCAGAATGCCGGCAACCCCGCGGCGCGACGAACCGTTGAAGACCAGTTGCGGGAACTCGGCGAGCACATGGGATTCGATTTTCTGCTCGTTTCAGGTCCCAATGGCAAGCCGATGGCCGGCGTACTGCGCGCCCAGGGGCAACTGGCGCCTATTGACGTTTCGCAATTGCAGATCGGTAGCGCGAACCTGCTTCAATTGCGCGGCCGCACCATTCAGTTGGCGTCTGTTCCCGTGGATCTCGACGATGCCAATCTTGGCTCGCTCGGCGTGGGTGAGTTTTTCAACTTCTCTGAGTTCACTTCGCCCGCGGTTTTAGTTCACGACGGCCAGACAATCGAATCGAACCTCTCCGGCATTCCGGCCGGGGAACTGGATGAGGCCCTCGCCGCATGCGACGGGAAGCAGGAATGCGATCTGCGCCTGGTCGGCGCAAACTGGATGTCGCTGCGGGTGCAATCTTACGGGAGCGGATACGACCTTTACATCCTGAGCAATGTCGACGAGGCAACAGCACCCATCCAGGCCATGTTGCACAGTTTCTTCCTCATTCTGGCCCCCGCATCGCTCTTGCTTCTGTTCGTCTCCAGCATTATCGCTTCGCGCTCCATCGTCAAACCGATTGCGGCCGTGGTCGATCGCCTGCGCGATGCCAGCCTCACTGGCATGCTGCCGGAATTCAAAGGCAAGCCTTCGTCGATTCTCGAAATTCGCGCGCTAACCGAGAACTACAATCGCGCCGCGGTATCGGTTCGCGAGGCCGGCGAACAGCTTGAATCCGCATACCTCGAGTTCATTGGCTCCCTGGCCAACGCGCTCGACGCCCGCGACAGCCATACCGCCGGGCATAGCTCGCGCGTGAGCCAGTTCTCATTCGATCTTGGCACCGCATTGGCGCTGCCTTCTGAGCAGCTCGAACGCATTCGCATCGGGGCGCTGCTGCACGATATCGGCAAAATCGGGGTTGCCGACGCGGTGCTGCAAAAACCCGGCGCACTCACCGACGCCGAGTTCGCCCAGGTAAAAGAGCATCCGGTCATCGGCAAGAGGATTCTTGAGGGCGTACGAGGGTTTGCGCCCTTTCTCAACGCAGTTGAACTTCACCATGAAAACTGGGATGGCAGCGGATATCCGAAAGGATTGGCAGGGGACGAGATTCCCGTGGACGCGCGCATTGTGCACGTGGCCGACGCCTACGACGCCATGACCTCAGACCGCGCCTACAGGAAAGGCATGAGCCACGAGCGCGCCATCTCGATTCTTCTGGAGTGCTCGGGCACGATGTTCGAACCGCGCTCGGTGAACGCTTTTGCGAGCATTCCGCGCGCGGTCATCACCAGGCACTCCAACCCGGCCACGCAACAGGATGCGCCTGGCGCGCCCGCACAGGCGGCCGCAAAATGAAGCGCGCCCGGCTCATGGCAACAGCCACTTGGATTTTGCCCGCGTGGCTGGCGTGTGCGGCAGCCTGCTACGCCCCGCTCAACGCCCAGGAAGCAGATTCGGGATTCAATGTTCGCACCACCCTCAGCGGCCTCGCTGCCACTTCAAACATTCTTGAAGAAGCTCCGCGCAATGGCGTGCCGGGAACCGCCGGATTCCGCGGCGTCGTTTATCCATCGTGGAAAATCGACAACAACTGGTTCGCCACCGGCGCGGTGCAGCTCTTTACGCGCCCCTACTTCTACTCCGATTTTTCTGCTTCGGGCTTTGGCGTCAAGGGCAACATTCTGCAAGCCAGCCTCAATTACACTCGCATCTCCGATAAAGGGTCCCTGCTGCTGCGCGCCGGCGAGCTCTCGTCGGCCTTTGGATCGTTTCTGCTGCGCTACGACGATGCCGACAATCCGCTCATCGACATTCCCAGCGAGTACGGCTACTACTACTCCCAGGTCTCCACATTTCCCGTTGCCGCTGGCGAGATAGACCTGACGCGGGGCAAATGGGACGGCCGCGCGCAATTCGCCAACTCCTCGCCGGCAAATCCACGCAGCATTCTGGCCCACGACCAATACGCAAACTGGGCCGGCGGCATGGGCTATTCCATCCACCAGGGATTTCGCATTGGCGTCTCAGGCTATCGCGGCCCTTATCTCGACAAGCAGTATGAGAGTTACTACACGTGGTGGGTGAGCCCCCGCAGCGAGCCGGCCCGCGCCCTGGGGCTTGACGCATCATTTGCCCGCAACCACTCCAGCGTCCAGGTTGAAGTGCAAAAGTTCGTCATGCCGAACTCGGTCGTCCCCACCTACGTTGAATGGGACAGCTATGCCGAGTTCAAGCAGACGCTGAGCCCGCGCTGGTATGTGGCCATGCGCCCGCTCCTGACCAGGGGTTCGGGCGGCTACAGACAACGGTCCGTTGAAACTGCGGCCGTGTTCAGGCCCAACCGCTTCCAGATCCTCAAGCTCGACTACGAGATAGTCAAAAACAACTCAACCTCGCCCCACAACGAAAACACACTGGCGATTCAACTAGTTACCACGCTCGGCTGGTCGGCCGCCGGGCGAAATTAACCGGGAGGCAGCGCCTCAAACCCGGTTCCGGACTCCCTGTCGGGCGCGATACGATCCACGCAACCCTGCGAGCGCCGCAGCGTCCAATGGTAAGGGCCTCTAAAGTCGGCGAACGGTATACTAAAGACTGGGCCTTTAGTCTTTAAACCCGCCCTATTTGAAGGTATTACGCTCAAGGGATTTCGCACTTCCCTGGCTTCCCGGCACAATTTTTCCCGGGGGAAGGAACGATATGGGAACCGAGCTCGAATCCATCCACTCACCCGCCGACGTCAAAAAACTGAATCCGGCGCAGATGACGGCACTCGCCGAAGAGATCCGCGAGCGCCTCATCCAGTCGCTGGCCAAGACCGGCGGTCACCTGGGCCCCAATCTCGGCGTAGTCGAGCTCACCATCGCACTGCACGCGGTTTTCAACACGCCTGAAGACAAGATTCTTTTCGACGTGAGCCACCAGGCTTATGTGCACAAGCTGCTCACCGGCCGCAACGACCGTTTTGACACCATCCGCCAGCCCGGCGGTCTCAACGGCTTTATGTTGCGCACTGAGAGCGAGCACGATTGCTACGGCGCGGGCCACGCGGGCACCGCGCTCTCAGCGGCGCTGGGCATGGCCGTGGCGCGCGATCTGGCCGGCGGTCACGAGCATGTCGTCGCAGTGGCCGGCGACGCAGCATTCACCAACGGAGTCACGTTTGAGGCAATGAACAACATTGCCGAACAGACTAAGCGTCTGATCGTGGTGCTCAACGACAACGAGTGGTCTATCGACCGCAACGTGGGCGCGGTTGCCCGCTACTTCCACCGCATCGTCACCAACGAGCACTACCAGCACCTGCACGATCGCGCCACGCGCCTCATCGAGCGCTTCGCCGGCAAAACCGCCATCAAGGTGGTGCGGCGCGCTGAAGAGGCCGCTAAAAGCATGCTCTGGCCCTCCATCCTTTTTGAGGAGTTCGGGCTTGAGTACTTCGGCCCCATCGACGGACACAACCTGCCGCTGCTCATTGAGACATTCAAGTTCCTCAAGACCATCGACCACCCGGTGCTGCTGCACGTGCTCACGCAGAAGGGCCGCGGATTCCAGCCGGCACTCGACGGCCAGAAAAAATTCCACGGCCTCGGACCCTACGATCCCGAAACCGGCGACACACCTGCCGGCGTACACACCTACGCTGAAGTCTTTGCCACCACGCTAGCTAACTTGGCGGACAAAGATCCGCGCATCGTGGCCATCACCGCAGCCATGCCCAACGGCACCGGCCTCGATATCTTCCGGCCCAGGCACCCCAGGCGCTACTTCGACGTGGGCATCGCCGAAGAGCACGCCGTGGTTTTTGCCGGGGGCATGGCTACGCGCGGATTCAGGCCCGTGTGCGCCATCTATTCAACTTTCCTGCAGCGCGCCTTCGACCCAATAGTGCACGACATTGCGCTGCAAAAACTGCCGGTACTGTTCTGCATGGACCGCGCCGGCCTCTCCGGCGACGACGGCCCCACGCATCACGGCCTGTTCGACATCGGCTACCTGCGCTCGGTGCCCGGCATCGTGCTGATGTCTCCCAAAGACGAAGACGAGCTGGCCGACATGATGAAAACGGCGCTCGAAATCAACGGCCCCTCGGCGATTCGTTACCCACGCGGCGCGGTCGCCGGAGTAGTCCGCAAGCCGGAGCCGCAAGCGCTGCCCGTCGGCAAGGCCGAAGTGATTCAGGACGGTTCCGACGTGGCCATTCTCGGCCTGGGACCGATGAACGCAATGGCGCAGAAGCTCGCTGCCATGCTCGAGAGCGACGGCTATTCGGCCGCCGTAATCAATCCGCGCTTTATCAAACCAATCGACCGCGAGATGCTGGCGCGCTACGCAGCGCGCGTTGGCGCATTCGTCACGTTTGAAGATCATGCGCTGATGGGCGGCTTCGGCTCAGCGGTGATTGAGGCGCTGGAAGAATTGGGCAGCAAGGTTCCGGTAGTGCGCATTGGCTGGCCCGACCAGTTCATCGAGCACGGTAAAGTCGACCAGCTTCGCGCCCGCTACGGCCTCACGCCGGAGGCTGCGTACGACCAGGTGCGGCCGCTACTTGCCCCGCGTCGCAGGCCGACTCTCGTGGCTAGCTAGGCACGGCGTATGGAGGGCAATGGCTTCCCACCCTTCCGCGATGAAACTGCGGAAGGATGGGGCAACAATGTCACTGGTTACTACCTCACTCCTTCCCTGTTTCACTGCTTCGCTGCTTTTCTGATCACTGATCACTGGCCACTGTTTCAATCCCCACTCCCACAGTCGCCGTATTCCCCGTCGCCGCAATTCCCACTTGCTCCGTCGCCACCCCCGGCAACGACACCGGCGTAAAACTCACGCTGCCATCTATAGCTGAAGTTGCGGTAGCCGATTGCGTTGCCAGCAGCACGCCTTGCGCGCAAACTGCATGCGCCTGGCATGGCGGAGTCCACGCGTAAACCGCCTGGTAAAACGAGACCGTTCCATTGGCCATAGGGTTCCCGTCCATATCGAAAACGCGCAGCACCACCTGGCTCGGAGTGCCTGTGGCGGCAATGGTCTGGCTCGTCCCGCTCACCGCGGCAAGCGTCGCATACTCCGGCCGCGAACCAATCACACTGAACGTAGTGCAGCTGCTCGTCCCGTTCACGCAGGCATTGATAGTTGCCAGTTGGCCCTCGGCCAGCGGGCCCACGGTCAGCGTCTGCGTGGCAATGCCACTTGCGTCGGTAAGCACCGCAGCCAATGGCGCAACAATTCCGGTCGTGCTCGTCCACTGCACCGATTGCCCGGCAACAGGCGTTCCGTTCTTGAGCGCGAGGGCTTCGACGGTCCAGGTCAACGTGGTTCCCGCCGCCAGCGAAAGTTTGGGCGTAAGCGAAGCCAGCGACGGCGGAGTTCCACCCGAGAACTGCGCTTCAAGGCTCGATCCGTTAGTCAGCGACGCCGTCACAATCGAAAGCGAGCTATCCACCGCAATCACGTTCATCTGTGCGCGGCCGTCTCCCGATGCGGTAACGGAGCAGGTCGACTGGCCGCAACCGAGCGTGGCCGTTCCTTGAGTCACGGTGTAAATAACAGTCACGCCGCCCGCAGGGGCCAGCGTGGCCCCAAGCGCCTCGACAGCGAACGGAGTTGGAACGCCGATGGGAACCGTGTTGGAGGGCGCTGTCAACAGCGTCAATGCGTCGCCCGTGCCCGAGTCGTAACTGATGCCGCCCCCGATCACAGCCGACGCGTAGAACACCGGCGCGTCGTCCACTTCCACATCCACCGACCCGGTAACGCCCGTGGCCGACGCAGGAGCAATTGCAATAATCTGGGTTGGCGAGATGCTGATGACAAGCGCAGCCTGGCCGCCCACCAGCACAGTGTCGGCAAGCCTGAATCCCATGCCCTGAATCGTGATGGGCCCGCCAGAAGCCGGCAGCCGCGCGGGCTCAACCGTATCCGCGTAAAGAACCCATCCGTTGTAGGTGTAGTCGGGCCGTCCGTCGCCACGCGTGTCGGCAATGCCCACGCGAACCATGTCGGCGCCCAGCGTGCTCACCTGCAGCCAGGTCTCGCCAACCGCCAGGCCGTTCAGCCCCGGCGCAGCGCCCACAGCCGTTGCGCCCACCGGGTCAAACGCGTCCCATATCCCGATCGCCGGCATGGCCTTCTGGTTTGAGGGCGCGCCGGTTTCATCCGTAGCCTGCGTAACGATGGTGAAGCTGCGCTTGCCGCGCACCGGGAACGTAAACCAGTCAGTCTGCCCCACCTGGCTCAGCCGCCCGCACCACATGCCTGTGGCCGGCATTTGCCGCGGCTCGGCAGCGGTGCCAATGGCGTCGCTGAAGCCCGGCTCGGGCGTTCCCGCGGCCGTAATCGTCAATGTCTGCGCGCTGCCGGCCGTCATTCCGTCGAGAACAACCGAGTCAAGATTGCCCGAAGGATCGACCTGCCCCTGCATGTAGGGCCCAACGGAGTCGGTAAGGATATAAAGCGGATTAATTGACTCAAATGTGAGCTGGTAATTCGCCGAAGTCACACCCGGCGGCAGCGGAATGCCGCTCAAATCAAAGTACCCATGCATGGACGGGTCGTTCGAACCCCACATCGACAATAGACTTCCATTGGCATCGTCCCAGCCCAGCACCGGGTTGCCGTGGTTGCCGCTGAAGTAGGCGCCTGAGACAAAACTCACCGTGTACTCATAGAGCGGATTTCCGCTGGCGTCGAGCGGCCGCGCCACCACGTTCACCCCCTGCATCCCGTAACCGCTCGCGAACTCAACCGTCCCCTGGATTGAAACCGTATTTGCCGCCGTAATTTGCTTGCCGGGAAAGCTCGCGAGATTAGCCGCCGTGATGGGATAGATGCGGTCGAGCGCGGCCATATCGTCGTAGCGCAAAACATTGGGGTTGGGAATGCAATCGCCGCCGCTCGGCCCGCAGATTCCGCTCAAAGGCTGCATCACCGGCCAGCCCAGCTCGCCATTGATCTGGTCGTTCGCATTCGCGCTCGGATTCACCTGCGAATAATCAAGCCCCAGCACCCGTCCGAAAGCGCGCTCAATCTCGTAGCTCATCATCGTCAGCATTTCAGGCGTGGTGGCGCACAGCCCGTTGAGGATGATGACAGCGTGCGCGATGGTTGCATCGGTGTTCAGGTTATCCATCCACACATACACGCCGTTGTTCTGGCAGGCCTCAGGCGTGCTGGTAGTTGCGCCGAAGAGAGCGTCGATCACCGATCCGTCGGCGTCGTAGATCACGCCCAGCGCATAACTCGTTGCCGAAGGAGTCACGTCTGCCGGCGCCGTAATCTGGCCGGTGGCGTTGACCGCGATGTTCGATCCATTTACGTCTTCATTGAGCGGGCCCATATCAGCCAGCGTCACGCCCGCCGTCGGAACCGCGCTCCACAAGGCCGCCGCCGCATCAACCATGGCCGTAGCCTGCTGATTGGTCACTGTACTCGACAGCTCGCCCTGGTCAACGTAGTAGTTCACCTGCCCGTTGGCCCAGTGCACTGGGTGGCCCATCACCGCGGGATTGAAATAGCTTGAGCCGGCTACGAATTTCGGACCGCCGGCTACGGCAGCCAGGGGCGCAAGCGCCAGCAGCAACACTGAAACACAGCCCAACTGGGCGCGATGCGGGCAATTGTCGCGGCGATCACATCCCGGTAGCGGCATGGGAACCCTCCGGACGGAGGATTCCCGGCAACTCAAACGCCCTCTGGCAATACCGTCAGCGCTTCAGCCTGTGCTCCGCCCTTTTGCCAGCCTTATCGGCAAAACGGCGGCAGACCGCCAATGTCAGATCGCCAACCCGCGGCCACCCGATCCCAAACAGGCTCTGTCCAGTTTTGGGACACATTGCATTAGATTGTTGACCAGTGACTCGCGGGTGAGCCGTCTCGCCGCCGCCCCGTCACCTGACTCCGCCAGCTCCGCTAACCCCGCTAACCCCGCTGTTGTCTATATCTCCGGATAGAAGTCGAAAAACGCGTCGAGGCTCTGCTTGAGCTGCTTCTCGATCTCTTCGCGGGAGCCCTCGATGGTGTGCATGGTTACGTGCGCCTCGTGGCCGTTGGCCAGCTTCAGCTTCGCGTCTTCAATCGCCGTCACTTCCCCTTCGGGCAAGAGGCGCAGGCCGTAGATAAGAGTCAGATTCGCCATGAGCACAATCTTATACGGGTCCGATTGCGGACGGGTGCAGCCGGACGTTGTCTTTGACGGCGCCAACTCGCTAACTTGCCGCCTTTGATCGAAAACTGGCCTGAGTCGGGCCCGGCAGCAGAACCCGGCACGAGAGTCCCGCACCTGAATCTGCCGCCCCGCCATCCACATCAAACCATTGGTCCACGCTGGCCAATGCATAAAGACCCTGATTTCCTCGGTCTCACGCAAACGCCAAGTGAACCCCGGGGCTCTAAAATCGAGTCGAGACTGATCATGACTGAAATTCGCGAAACCGTTATTCTTGGCTCGGGATGCGCCGGACTCACCGCCGCCATTTACACCGCCCGCGCCGGCCTTAAACCGCTGGTGCTCGAAGGTCACGAACCCGGCGGCCAGCTCTCCATCACCACGCTGGTCGAAAACTTTCCCGGCTGGCCCGAAGGCATCCAGGGCCCCGACCTGATCGACAACATGAAGAAGCAGGCCCAGCGCTTTGGCGCGACCTTTGAAATGGCGCACCTGCACTCGGTGGAGCTGGGCGCGCATCCCATCAAGCTGCACACCTCCCTGGGCGAAATCCACGCCCGCACCCTCATCGTCGCCTCAGGCGCAAGCGCGCGCTGGCTGGGGCTGCCCAGCGAGCAGGCGCTCATCGGCCATGGCGTTTCAAGCTGCGCCACCTGCGACGGGTTCTTCTTCCGCGGTAAAGAGATTGCCGTGGTCGGCGGCGGCGACTCGGCCATGGAAGAGGCGCTCTTTCTCACCCGCTTTGCCACCAAGGTCACGCTGCTGCACCGGCGCGAGCAGTTCCGCGCGTCGAAAATCATGCTGGAGCGCGCCATCGCCCACCCCAACATCGAACTGCGCACCAACACCACTGTCGATGAGGTGCTGGGCGTCGATGAGCACGAAGTAAAGGGCGTCAAATTGCGCGACACAAAGACAGGCGAAGTTTGCGACCTGGCCATCAGCGGCCTGTTTCTCGGCATCGGCCACGAGCCCAACGCAAAGTTTTTTGCCGGGCAAATGGATCTGGACGACGACGGCTACATCAAGACCACCAACAACGTATTTACTACGATTAACGGTGAGATTATTCCCGGCGTGTTTGCCTGCGGCGACGTGCAGGACCGCCGCTACCGCCAGGCCATTACAGCTGCCGGGTCGGGCTGCATGGCCGCGCTCGAGGCGGAAAAATACCTTGAGGAGCACGGCCACTGATTTGGCGCGCCCGAGCCGCAGTGGAAGTTGGCCCTGCGCTTCAGTGTGGGGTGAGCCCGGTAATATTATTGGCTCGAGCCCCGTAGGGGCGATGCAATGAAAGGCGAGGCCACACCATGCCGCCAATCTTTCCCGGCCGCTACACCGCGCATAGCGGCGAACCCTTCGTAGTCTTCCTCATCGGCATGCGGATCAACCGCCTGCTCGCCGTGCCCAGTTGGACTCGCGTAGCCCGCGCCATGCCTCCCATGATCGCCGAACTCAAGCGCCAACCCGAGCTCGGCCTGCTCCACGCCGAGTTCTTCATCTACTGGCGCGGTGTGGCCACGGTGCAATACTGGCGCAGCTTTGAGCAGCTCCACGCCTATGCGCACGCAAAGAATGCCGCGCACCTGCCCGCCTGGGCCGAGTTCAATCGCCGCATCGGCAACAACGGTCTGGTGGGAATCTGGCATGAAACTTACACCGTCGCGCCGGGGCAATACGAGTCAGTCTACGTAAACATGCCGCGATTCGGCCTGGGCAGCGCGCTCGACTACGTACCCGCCATTGGCCGCCTCAACGACGCCCGCAGCCGTATGACGCGCCCGAGCCGAGAGCTGAAAGCTGACAGCTGATAGCTGCTCTTAAAACTTGTGAAACATGAAGAACGCAGCGCCCACCAGCAGCACTCCGGCGACCCCGTGATTCCACCGCAGGTGCGAGCCAAAATAAAATGTGGCGAAGACGCCAAAGACCGTCAGCGTGATGATCTCCTGGATCACTTTGAGTTGCATGGGCGTGAAGCGGCCGTAGCCGAGCCGGTTGGCGGGAACCTGGAAGCAGTACTCAAAAAAAGCAATGCCCCAGCTCACCACAATCACCTTCCATAGCGGCTGGTTTTCAAACTTCAAATGACCGTACCAGGCAAAGGTCATGAAGATGTTCGAGCAGATCAGCAACACAATTGTACCCATGCCCCGGTTGGATGCTGCAAAAATAGAAGATGTTGCAGAAGGCACTGCAATCCGGCCGGGTAGCGCCGGGCTCCTGCCCGGTTGTCGTACGGGCGTCCACGACCGTACTTGACGTCGGCTCGCAGGCTCCAAATCATATCATCGCGCAATAATTAACCTGGGGCTTTCGCCCCGGAGACCGTTCGAGGAAACCCTTGACCCCGCTCGCCGAAAATCTCGCCATGCTCGAAGACGTCATCGCCGCCGCCTGCCGTGCCGCAGGCCGCCCGCGCAGCGAGGTTGAGCTGATGGCCGTCACGAAAACCTTCCCGGCAGAAACGCTTATCGAGGCCGCCGCGCTGGGGCTCAAGCTCTTCGGCGAAAACCGTGTGCAGGAGTGGGCCGCCAAATCCGCAACACTTGGTCCAAGACGCGAGAGCGCGGAGCGCTGCCGCTGCCATCTTATCGGGCATCTGCAATCGAACAAAGCGGCCCGCGCGGTTGAGATCTTCGACGGCATCGATTCGCTCGACTCGCTTCGTCTGGCCGAGCGCTTGAACGGCGCGGCCGCGAAACTCGGCAAGCACCTGCCCGTGTTGCTTGAGGTCAAGCTCAGCACTGAACAGACCAAGGCCGGCATCGACCCCGAATCGAGCCAAGCCGAGCTGCTTCTCGAGACCCTGCCCAATCTCAGCTCTCTCGAACCTCGCGGCCTGATGACCATTGCGCCGTGGGGCGCGCCCGACGAAGTCACACGCGCCTGTTTCCGCAGCCTGCGCGAGTGGCGCGACCGCTGGGCGCAGGCACATCCGCGGCTCAATCTTGAAGTGCTCTCCATGGGCATGAGCGGAGACTTCCCGCTCGCCATCGCCGAAGGCGCAACCCGCATCCGCGTCGGCACCGCGCTGTTCGGCAAGCGCCCCAAGCCGCCACAGGATGCTGACACGCAACCGGAGCAACCTTGATGCTGCGTGCGGTCAAAGATGGCGTCACGCTCGCGGTGCGCGCGCAACCAGGCGCGAAGAAAACAGCGATTGTCGGCGTCTACGGCGAGGGCTCTTCAGCGCAATTAAAGATCGCAGTCAACGCGCCTCCGCTCGAAGGCCGCGCGAATCAAAGGCTGATTGCATTCCTGGCCGAACTCTTCGCGCTGCCAAAGAGCGCCATCGAACTCACATCCGGCGCGTCTTCGCGCAGCAAGGTGTTTTTGCTGCGCGGCACCTCACTCGCGCAAGCCGAAGCCGCAATCATTTCCGCGCTGGCCCACCCGCTGACTCGCTGACCTGCTGACTCACTGACTTGCTGACCTGCTGACTCGCTGACTTGCCGGGTGCCCCCGGTCCCTCGCATTTGGGGACCGGGGAGGGGGATAACTTAATGCCTCGACTGCCTTGCCAGTTCCGCCTCAAACGCCTGCTGCCGATCCGCGATGTACGCCTTGTATCCCGCCGGATCGATGAACGCGTCGCGATCGCCCCCCTTGAACTTCGCGTACTTTTCTTTCATGTCAAAGTAGAGGCCGTGCGCCCCGAGAAAAATGTCACAAGGCAGGCTGTTGAGAACCACAAACTCATGCTTGTAGTCGGCCGCGATCTGTGGGTACACCTTGTTGCCCACGAGCTTATAGCTGGAGTTCACGTTAGGGCTGCCCACGATCACCACGTGCAGCCTGCGGCCACCCTCAACCTCATCCATCGTCCATGTCGTAGTACCGCGCGTGTGACCGGCGGTTAAATGCGCCGTCAACACTGTGCCGCCCAGGCTCATCGTTTCGCCATCGTGCAAAATGCGATCCACATGCGCCGGCGGATACTGCATGTTTTTCTGCGCGCCGTACGCAAAGTCGCTCTTGCCGCCCGACTCCACAACCGAAACATCGGCGTCCATCACCTCGTACTTCGCGCCTGTCTGCTTCAAAATCTCAGCGCTGCCGCCGCAGTGGTCAGAATGCGCGTGACTGATCAGCAGAATCTTCACGTCGCTCCATTTGAACCCCAGCGCCTCAACGCTCTTGCGAATCAGCGGCGGAGACGATGTCAAGTTGCTGTTGATGAGAATCAGCCCCCTGGGCGTCGCGACCAGATACGAAGCCAGGTCGCCCGAGCCCACATAGTAAAGATTGCCCGCGATGTGGAAGGCCGGGAACGGCTCGGTCCAATCGGGTTGTGGCTGCGCCACCAGCGGTACCGCGCATGCAAGTGTAAAAACCATGGCAAGGATAAGTTTGAATTTACCGGCCTTCATTGTGTCTCCGTCGCGTTCAGCAGGCTCTTCGCAATTTCAATGGCGCGCTCAAGATGCACTCCGCGCGAGCCCTTCACCAGCACCTGGTCGCCCGCGCGCAAATTCTGCGCCAGCCAATGGCCCGCGGCATCTGCATCGGGCAAAAACAGCGACGCGACTCCGCCGGCGCAGGCTTCTTCAGCAATAAATTTCGCGTTGCCCTTGACGCCAACCACCATATCGAGAGCGGCATGCGCAGCCGCACGGCCGCAGGCAGCGTGCAACGCCGGCGAGCGCTCGCCCAGCTCCAGCATTTCGCCGGCAACAAGAATGCGGCGCGTGCCGGGGCGCGAAGCCAGCGTGGCAATCATCGATTGCAGCGCTTCTGGGTTTGAGTTATAGCTGTCATTCAAAATGGTTGCGCCGTTCATCTCAAGCAACTGCCCGCGCTTGTCGCCCGCTGTGAGCTGTGTAAGCGCTGCCAGCGCCGCATCCAGGTCCACTCCCGCCTCAAGCGCCACCGCAAGACCGGCAATCGCATTGGCCGCGTTGTGTGCGCCCAGCATCTGCAGCGTGAACATTCCCTCGCGCCCCCGCGTGCGAAATCGCACGTGCAGACCACTCGCATCCTCAGGCGCCGAAACAATCTGCGGATCGGCGCATGGACCGTTGCCGAAGTACACGACGCGGCCGGCAAAATCGCGGCCAAACTGCGACACGTAAGCGTCGCTGCAGTTCAGAAACACAACACCGCTGGCCGGCAACGCGGCAACCAGCTCAAACTTGGCGCGCGCAATTCCGGCCTGGCCGTCGGCAAAATTTTCAACATGCGCATTGCCGACATTCGTCACCACGCCCCAGTCGGGCGAAGCAATGCGGCATAGCGAAGCTATCTCGCCCGAGTGGTTCATGCCCATCTCAACCACCGCGATCTCATGCTGCGGTTCAAGGCGCAGCAGCTGCAACGGCAAGCCGAAGGCGTTGTTCAAATTGCCGCGCGACTTGAGCACGTTGAACTTTGCGCCCAGCGCGGCCGCCGTGGCTTCTTTGGTGGTGGTTTTTCCCGCCGATCCGGTAACGGCAACAACGCGCTTGCCCCACTGCCTGCGCACATGCGCGGCCAGCAGTTGCAATGCAGCCAGCGGATCCTCGGTAATCAGCAGGGGATGCGCAAGCGCCGCATCGGGCAGGCCGGCCACGCGCGCACGCGAAACCACCGCCGCCAGTGCGCCGCGCTCAAGCGCCGCAGCCACGTAATCGTGCCCATCCAGCCGTTCGCCGCGCACTGCAAAAAACAATTCGCCTGGCAAAATAGTGCGCGAGTCAATCGAGTAGCCTTCGGCCATCAGCGCGCCGGCATTCGGCACATTCGCCGACGCCTCAAGCATGGCCCCTGCGCCCATCGCGATTTCGGCAAGCGTGACTTTCATTGCTTCCCAACAATACGGCGAACCCGGTTTGAATTCAATGGCCGATGTGGTTCAGGCCTGTATGGTTCACTCGACGACGTAACCAAGTCCAGCCAGCCAGCGCAGCGCCACTTCTGCATCGTCAAACGGAATCGTGCGATCGGCGAGGATCTGCTCCTTCTCATGCCCCTTGCCCGCAATCAGCACAACGTCGCCGGGCGCGGCACTCTCGAGCGCAATCCCGATGGCCGCTGCGCGATCGGGCTCAATGACGTATTGGATGCCGGTTGCGCGCAATGCGGGCTCGATCTCGGCCAGAATCGCCAGCGGGTCCTCAAAGCGGGGATTGTCGCTTGTCGCCACCACAAAGTCGCTGCCTTCACCCGCGGCCTGGCCCATCTTGGGGCGCTTGGTGCGGTCGCGGTCGCCGCCGCAGCCAAACAGTGTAATCACGCGGCCGGCGGTGCGGCCGGTGATCTGCCGCGCCAGCGCAATCAAATTACGCAACGCGTCGTCGGTATGCGCGTAGTCCACGATCACCGTAAAGGGCTGACCCGCCGACACTGGCTGAAAACGGCCCGCAACCGGACGAAGCTGCGCAACACTGCCGGCCAATCGATCGAAGGGAATGCCCCGCGCATGCGCCGCAGTAAAGGCCGCAAGCAAATTGGAGATATTCACCTCGCCGGCCAGATGCGATTCAACCTTCGCCGAGCCCGCCGGCGTTTCAATCTCGATGGTTGCACCCGATGGCGTGAGCGTGTAGCTCGCTGCACGCCAATCGCCCTTGCCAATTCCATAGGTGCGAACTTCAGCGCCCGCCTTGCTTGCGGCTTGCGCAAGTTCTTCCCCATGCGGATCGCACGCATTGATTACGGCCACTCGCGGCGCGGCATAGCGCGTGCCGTCGAACAGCAGCCGCTTGGCGGCAAAGTAATTCTCCATCGTCAAGTGGTAGTCCAGATGATCGCGCGTGAGATTGGTAAACACCGCGACGTCGAAGCCGATTCCCTCCATGCGCCCCTGGTCGAGTGCGTGGCTCGAAACCTCGGTCACCAGCTCGCTCGCGCCCAGCGCTGCACCCTCGGCCATCAACTCATACAAATCGCGCGACTCCGGCGTGGTGTGGATCGAGGGCCGCACCTCGCCCGCGATGTGATATTCAATGGTGCCGACCAGCACGGTTTTGCGCGCGGCAAAATTGAGCAGCGACTCGGTGAGAAATGCCGTGGTCGTTTTGCCATTGGTGCCCGTGATGCCGGTGGCTGCAAGCTTGCGCTCGGGATGGCCGAAGAACGCCGCGGAAGCCTGCGCCAGCGCGCGCCGTCCGTGCTCGACCTCAAGCACGGGAAGGCCCGCCTGGTAAACCGCGAGATGGTCAAAGGTCTGCGCGGAATCAGTAAGAATGCCCAATGCGCCGGCGTTGATCGCCTTCTCAACGTAACGATTGCCGTCGGTGGTGCCGCCTTTCATGGCGACGAAGATCGAACCCGCGCGCACGCGCCGCGAGTCGTATTCAATGCCGGTAATTGGCGAAGACGAGTCGCCCGTGGAACCAACGGCGGAGACTTCGGCGATGAGATCGGGCCAGTTCATTCTGAATTGATTTTAGTTGGTAGGGGATGATTGTCCGACCGGTGCGGCAATCGATATTCAATCAGCGCTGCCCGCTCAGCGCGAGCACTTCACCACAATCTTCGTGCCCTCAGCCACCATGCTTCCCGCCATCGGCGCCTGTTCGCGCGCAGTACCGCTGCCGGCAATCTCAACCTCGAGCCCTGCCGTGTTCGCCTGCAGAACCACATCGCGCATCGAAAGCCCCACCAGCGAAGGCACGCGCAACTGCTTCGCCTCAGAGATGGTCACGCTCTTGCCCATTGGCGGAGGAGTGTTCTGCGCAAGCTGGGCAACGGCCGGGGTTGAAGTACCTTTATTTTGCTGCTGCGCCGGCTGCGCAGGTTTTGCCGGGGCGTCAGAGTCTTTGGCGTCGCCCGCGGCCGAGTTCTGCGCACCCGCATTCTGTGCAACCCCAACCGCAGGCGGCGCGTTCGCGCTCTGCGGATCGTCGGCAGGCAGATCGTTCGCCGCATCGTACAGCGCCTTGATGTCTTCGCCCTGTGAGTCGGCCTCGTCTTCCACGACCGGCTTCTCTTTTGCGGCTGGTTTGGCGGGCCGCAGCTCCACATCGTGTGGCACGCCCAGGTACTCCAGCACCTGCTGCGCCACTTCTGCAAACACCGGCGCTGAAACTGCAGTACCGTAGTAGTCGCCATGGGGCTCATCGATCACAACCGCGACGGAAATCACTGGATCGTTCACCGGGGCGAAGCCTGCAAACGAAGCAATATGCTTGGTCTTCGAGTACGTGCGTGTCGCCGGATCGATCTTCTGCGCGGTGCCCGTCTTGCCGCCCGATGAATAGCCATTCAGCTGTGCCGGCTTGCCCGTGCCAAACAACACCACGCCTTCCATCATCTTGCGCATCTGGGCCGCGGTCATCGTCGAAATCACGCGATGCGCGCCCTGCGGCAACTGGTCAGGCAATTCCTCGCCAGCCTTGAACGTGTGCGAAACCTGCGGTGCGGCCACGCTTTGGTTTGGGTCTGCGGCAGGTGGAGCGTCGGGCATGAGAATGTGCGGAGGCAGATACACGCCGCCATTCGCAATGGTCGAAACCATTGTGACAAGCTGCACTGGCGTCACCGCAACTTCCTGGCCTATTGCGACCGAACCAATCGACGACGGTTGCCAGCGGCTCGTAGGCCGCAGAAGTCCGCGCGTCTCGCCGGGCAACTCGATTCCAGACCGCGAACCAAATCCAAATGCGCGGATGTACTTGTAAAACTGGTCTGCACCTACTTTCATCGCCAGCTTGACAGCGGCCACATCGCTCGAATGTTCGAGCGCCTCATGAACCGGTATCACTCCGAAGTGATCGTCTTTGTCGTCGTGAATTGTGCGCCCAAAAATGGTTATTTTGCCACCCTGGCAGTCGATCATGTCGTCCGGCGTCGTCACATGCTGGTCGAGCGCCGTCGCATAGGTAACCAGCTTGAACGTCGAGCCCGGCTCATACACATCGCTCACCGCGTGATCGCGCAGCAGCGCAGGAGTGGTATGGCGAAACTGATTGGGATTGAACGTGGGCCGGATGGCCAGTGCAAGAATCTGGCCGGTGTGCAGATCCTGCACCACCACGGTACCATTCAGCGCCTGCGTCTTTTGCATCGCATGGTCGAGCGCGCGTTCCGCCATGAACTGGATTTGCGAGTCGATGGTCAACACCATGTTGCGGCCCGGCTCCGGCTCCTTCTCGGTCGAGCCAAGCACCTTGCGGCGCGCGTCCATCGCGGTGTACATCTCGCCCGGCGCGCCATGCAAATCGCCGTCAAACTTTTCTTCAAGCCCGCCCAGGCCGTTATCGTCTACGCCCACGTAGCCCAGCACCTGCGCGGCAATTTCATTGTCGGGGTAAAAACGCTCAAACTCTTTCTGCGAGTAGATGCCCTTCATGTTGAGCGCCCGCAAGCGCGTCGCCACCTCGGGCGTAACACGCCGCGCTACCCAGGCAAAGTTTTTGCCCACCGCCAGCCGCTCGGCAATTTCTTTTTCTGTGGTCCGGTCGTCTTCAGGGTCAACGTGCGTAATCGCGGAAAGAATGTGCGCGGCAGCCTGCTTGTTGTCCATCTCGCTGGGCACCGCGTAGAACGAGTCAACCAGCACGGTCATGGCCAGCTCGTGGCCATCGCGGTCATACAGCACGCCGCGGCGCGGGGCTACCTCAAATGTGCGCAGCTGCTGCTTTTCGGCGCGCTCAACGTACTCGTGATGGTGAACAATCTGCAGCCAGAACAGCCTGCCGCAGATGCCGATTGACCACAAAAAGAAAAACAGGCAGATCAGCCAGAACCGCCCGCGCTTCAACGGAACGGCGTTAGGCGTGGTAGCGCGGTTGCGAATGGCTCGTACGGCTGCCTGCATGGTTCGTCGCTCTTGGCTTTAAGATCAGCTTTCAGCTCTTCCGTTGCCGGATCGGCGTTTTTGGGTTCGTTATGGAGCACCTCGCTATGCCCTGACGGCGAGTCTTGCTCCAGCACGGAGAAGCTAATAGATGAGAGCTGAAAGCTAATAGCTGTTTTTCGTAACCTGCGCCAGCGTCGGCGCGCCAGAGCTTACCTGCACGCTGCTGGGATGCACAACCTGCCCGGGCTGCGGCGCCATCAATCCAAGCTGCTGCGCAAGGCCGTCGATGCGGCCGGGCTGCGTAAGCTCGGCTTCAGTCAGCTTCAGCTGGCGGTTATCTTCGCGCAGCTGCTCGAGCGCCTGCTTCTCGCTCTCAACGCGGTAGCTGCTCTCAATCGCATAAAAGTGTTGCAGTCCGTACACCATTACCAGCGAGAAAAGCACGGTAACCGCGGCGCAGAACACGCGCATCTGCCGCACGCGCACCGGATCGGGAGCCTTCACCAGCCGCGAGTTGTCGAAGCTCTTGGCGAAATAGAATTCCGGCGTCCTCACGCGGCGGCGAATCACCTGCTGCTGCGCCAGCAGCTCCGCATTGCGCTCGGCAACTCGCGCGTTCCATCCGCGCCCCGAATCGAAATATGCAACCGCTGCCGCCACTGTCGTTCCTCCAGAGCTTTCAGCCTTCAGCTCTCAGCTGGTTCCCGGCGCTACCGGGGACATTTGTTGCAACGGGTCTCTCTATGAACCCGCTTCTTCTTGTTCCGCCGCGCATAAGCTGATAGCTGAAAGCTAATAGCTGCATTTTTCCGCCACTCTCAACTTCGCGCTTCGCGAGCGCGGGTTCTTCCTGATCTCTTCTTCGTCTGCCGTCACCGGCTTCTTGGTAACAATGTTCCAGATTCCGTTTTTTGCGCCATCTCTTAAACTGTCTTTCGCGATGCGATCTTCTAACGAATGAAAACTGATGACTGCGACTCTCGCTGAGGGCTTAAGCAATTTAGGTGCGGCCTCAAGCAGAGCTCTGATTTCTTCTAGCTCGCGATTGACGTAAATGCGCAATGCCTGGAATGTTCTGGTTGCCGGGTGAATGAACTTTATTGGCGGGACGGCCGATGCTACAATCCGTGCTAATTGCATGGTTGTAACCACCGGCCGCCCTCGCACAATTGCTCTGGCGACTGCCCGCGATCTCCTTTCCTCACCGTATTCGTAAATGAGATTCGCAAGCTCGCGCTCGTCCATCTCATTCACCACCTGTTCGGCCGTTTGCCCGCTCCGCGTATCCATACGCATATCGAGCCTGGCGTCGGCCTGAAAACTAAATCCCCTGCGCGCTTCGTCAAAGTGAAGGCTGCTTGCGCCAAAGTCCGCCAGCAGTCCATCCAGCGTCCCCGGCTCTACATGCCCGGCAATGGTGCTGAAGGCCTCGCCTATCAGCCTCACCTCCGCCGCCTCGCTTCCCAGCTCTTCCCTCACCCGGTTGAGCCGTGCCGTTGCCAGCTCCAGCGCCTCGGGATCGCGGTCAAAGCCGATCAGCTTTCCCTTCGCGCCCAGCCGCCGCAAAATTCCTTCGGCGTGACCACCCAGACCCAGCGTGCAGTCCGCATAGGTCCCATCGGGGCGAATGCGGAGAAAATCCAACGTCACATCTAAAAGAACCGGCACATGCCTGGGATTGCTGCCCGTCATGTGCACCCCCTCAGGGGTTAACCGCCAGCCGGCCGTTCAGAATCGCTCCCACTGAACGCCGATCGTCCTGGGTAAGCGCATTGGCCTGCAGGCTCGCCTCAAACGCTGCCTGGTTATGCACCTCAAGGTGGTCGATTTTGCCCATCACCACCACCTCCGCATCGAGCTTTGCCGCCCCGCGCAGAATCTGCGGAATCAGCACCCGGGACTGGTTATCAATCTCCACCTGCTGCCCGTAATAGCTCGTCATACTCAGGTACTTCTCTACGGCGTCGTTCATAATGCTGAACTCGGCCAGCTTCGCTTCAACCTTTTCCCACGCCGGCAGCGGCCATACTTCAGCCTTTACCCCATCGCTCGAGGTGATGTAGAACTGGCTCACGCCCTGCGTATCCACCAGCTGCTTGAACGCCGCTGGTAGCTTGAGCCGCCCTTTCTCATCGACCTTGGCCGGATGGTTGCCGCGAAACATCTACTGCCTCTTCCTGCTTCAACTTTTCTGTCCGCTCGCGGTAACCCTGGCCCGGCGCATCCTTAAACCAACCTGGCCCCGTCCGGTTAGCGAAAGTGGTACACTCGCTCGACGCTGGGGCCCAAAACCGCTATAGAGGAACCGAAAACGAAGTAAACTTCTTGTTGGAAGTGAGCTGCAGTGGTTTTTGAGTCCTGAGGGTTAGCTACTCTTGACCACTTTGCTCTACTTCAGACCACTCACGGACGATAGTACCGCTCTTCTCTGCCCGCGCAAAGCGAAAAACGGGTCGATGGAAGAGGAAAAACTCCACTCTCAGTGGGAAAATCCCCTAATAGACGCTCCTCCAAGCCCCACCACAACATCTTGTGTTTACTGCTGAGGTTCACCCTCTGGACAGAGGGTCAGGCCTGTGATAGGAGAATAAAAGGCGAAGATCGACCTTAGTAACGCGCCCCGCGACGATCTCCAGTAGGAGCGCCGATCTCCAGAGCGGCTGTACGGCGGGTCTCCAGACCCGCCCGCACCAATGCAACCGCTGAATTTGCACGCCCTATGTGCATCAATAGAGAAGCGACGGGCAATTCTGACGCTCAAGTGGAGAAATG
>JBEKCW010000017.1:0-25476 GCA_050014675.1 Occallatibacter sp.
GATTCGTAGCGCAGGTTCTGGCCAAAATCAGAGAAGCATGAAAACTTATTGGGCACGACGCGAATATCCCAACTGTCCCCGTCGGGCTCGGCGTCTTCAGGGTAAACATAAACGGCCGGCGGCGTTTGCGCCGGAATGCACCCAGGGCACTGATATGCGCCTGTGGCGTGCGGACGTTTCGCCCGCCTGGGGGCAATGAGAACAGCCTGATGGTTGATTGAGTCAAAGCGCAGGTCGCAAACCGGGGAAGCGATCGGAGAAGTCATTTCGCAAGCACCTCCGAGAGGATTTATGATCCGGCAAGCGGGCCCGATTGGGGAGTGGCATGTCGGGTTCACATGTGCAAAAAAATCTCAGCTTGCAATAAAGAGTGTCAATTGGAATTACGATTATTTTGTCTTTCGTCATAGTACCGAATATTCGGTCAATGTAATAAGTCGTCCTATGCTAACCTGCTGATGGAATAATCTTGAGGCGACCATGCAGCGCAAGAAAGATGACCTTTATGTTATTGCCGCGGCGTATCTTAGCTGCCAGCAGGATTATCTCGGCAGCCAGAAAAATACGCAGGAGGAAATCGCCAAAGCCCTCAGTATCAGCCAGGCGCTGGTATCCCGACTGATCCGCCGCGCCAGGCAACTCGGAATTCTGGAGGTGAAGACCAGATTTGCGAGTGAGCGCGTGAACCCCGAGGAACTGGCTACCGTAAAGGCGAGGCTGAGCGTTGGACCGCTTCAGCAGAAACTCGCGCGGATTGGCGCACTCGCACCGGGAAAGCGCGCGCCCACGCTTCACGTCTACCCGTGTCACAGCCGGAACACCTCCGAGGTGACATGGCGGCATCGAATCCAGTCGTTTTCTGTTGACTGTGCGGAAGATTTGCTGAAGGTTCTTCAGTCTGCTTCTGTGGTTGGAGTCGCGTGGGGAGAAATGGTAGCGACTGCCATAGACGCCATGAAAAAGGCGCAAACGGATCGCCGCGATCCGCGCGAATCGGCTCAGACGGTCATTCCACTTCTTGGAGAACCGCTCGGGCGCACGATCACCCAGCACTCATCCAGCGTTCTGGCTTCAAAACTCGCCGAGACGTTCAATCCAAATGTCCGGCCAGGAAGCACGCTGTCGCTCGCGCCCGTTCCCGCACTCATCCCGGAGGGCATGACAAAGGCTGAGATCAGGGCGATACGCAAGCTGATAGGGCGAATTACGGCGTACCATGAAATCTATGGCGCGGAAGAAAGCGACTCCCATGGCAAGGGAAAGTTTGTGCCATGGATCGGTCGAGTTGACGCAATTCTAACCAGTATTTCCGCGCAGGAGCGCCCTCTCGGATTCGACGATGACAGATTGGTCCGAGCCGCCGGCATCCGCCGAGAAAGACTCAATGAGCTGGTGATTGGCGATTTGTGCGGGGCAGTCATTCCCCGGCCCCACCTCGACAGCGCGTCGAAAAACGAGATTGAAAGCATCATGGAGCGATGGACCGGCGTGAGTCTCACTCAGCTTGAAGCGTGCGCAAACCGCGCGCGGAACGGCGCTCCCGGCATTATTGTGCTCGCCATTGGGGCCAACAAAGCATCAGTAGTTCACGAAGCGCTGCGCAGAGGGTTGATTCAACACTTGTTCATGGATGAGGACCTGGCCGATCGTCTGGGAGAGATTTGCGCGGTGCCATCGCACAACGCCTGATTGGCCAAGCTGGCATGTTTGCCGCTCAGCGTGTAGATTCCGCAGCGGATTCCTGTGACTCGGAGTGATTCGGGAATTGCGCTATGTGTCGCTTCGTGAACTCTTTGTCAGCACATCCGCGCGCTCCCTCGCGAGTGATCGAAAACCGAGCCTTAATCCATGCGACCATGGCTATCGAAGTTGAGTCTCTTCGATGGCTGATTTGCTTTTTGGCGTAGAAACCGAGTACGCGCTCGCCTCTTTTCCTGAAGAGCGAGGCTCAAACTGCGAAGCGCTGGTGCGCTCGCTCATGAGCCTGGCGCTCGCCGAGTTCGCTCACCTGCCCGATATAAATTCCACCTGCGGAATGTATCTGTCTAACTCATCGCGATTTTATTTGGATTGCGGCTTTCATGTTGAGCTGGCGGGGCCGGAGTCGAGCGACCCCTGGACTGCAGTGAGATATGTCGAGGCCGGCCACCGGATCGTCGAGAACCTGATTGCATCGCTCAATCGCAAGGGCGTGCGCGACAAAGAGGTTCTCTGTTTCCGCAGCAACGTCGACTACAGCGGCACAGGCTCGACCTGGGCATGCCACGAGTCTTACCTTCACCGTTCGCCGCAGATGCTGTTGCAGCCGCATTTGATCCCGTTTCTGGTTACCCGGCCGATTTATACAGGCGCCGGCGGCTTCAATCCCCGGTCGAGCGGGCTCGAGTTTTCGCTTGCGCCGCGGCTCGCGCATTTCAAGGTTCCCATTGGGGGAAACTCACAGGCCGACAGGCCTATCTTCCACACGAAGAGTGAATCGCTTTGCTCCGGTTACGGACGCCTTCACGTTCTATGTGGCGAGAGCCTCTGCTCGCAGACAGCGGCGCTGCTGAAGATCGGCGTGACGGCGCTTGTAGTGGCGCTGGCCGATGCCGGGTTCGGCCCCGGCGCCTCACTTCAATTGGCTGACCCAATCGCGGCCCTGCAAACTGTAGCCCGCGACGTCGCCTGCTGTGAGGAGCTTGCGATGCATAACGGCAGCCCGCTTACCGCGATTGAAATTCAGCGCAAGTATCTTGAGCAGGCGAATGCGCACCTCAATGACGACTCCCTGCCGGAATGGGCGAGCGAAGTGTGCCGGCTGTGGGCAGAGACTCTCGACAATCTCGAAGCCGGAAACGTGGCCACAGGGCAGACGCTGGACTGGGGGATCAAGCTGGCGCTTTATGCCAATCACGCGCGGAGTCTGGGCATTTGCTGGGACAAGCTGCCGGAGCTAAGCGAAATTATCGAGAAGGCCGAAGCTGCGCTGGCGGAGACGACAGGTTCAGGGAGGCACGCCTCTCTCGAATCGATCCTCCGAACAAAACGCCGGATTCCTGCGGCACTAAGGGCGATAGAGCCGCAGCTTGAATCGCGCGGACTGGCGTGGGACGACCTTCTGAATCTGCTTGAAAACAAGAAAAAGCTGTTCGAGCTCGACATGCGCTTTGGCGTTCTTGGGCCGGAGGGGATTTTTAACACTCTCGATCGCGCCGGCGTGATGAACCATCGGGTAGAGGGAGTGGGTGACATCGAAGCAGCTATGAGTGAGCCGCCGGCAAACGGGAGAGCGCACGTTCGCGGAGAGGCCATTCGGCGTCTTTCTGGAACGCCCGACGTGAAATGCGACTGGCAGCGGATTGTTCAATTCAAAGAATGCCAGGTGCTGGACCTCACCGATCCATTTGTCAACGTGGAAGTGTGGCGGCAAATGGAATCGAGCGACGTTGACGCGACGGGGATGCCGCTGAACCTGGTCGGCGCTCTCGAATTCGATTCCGGTTCAGGAGACTCAGTTCATCCCAGCCCATATTCGCGGAGGCTGCGGGCGTATGAGTGCTTTGGGAGAGGAGAATTCGCTGAAGCCGAGGAACTGTTGCGCGGCTGCGTCGCGGAGGGCTTTGAGCTCGCGAGCAACCACTGCCATCTTGCCAGGGCGTTAATGATGATGGACCGGGAAGCGGAGGCGCGAGCCGAGATTGAGCAGGCCTGGGTGGCGTGCGCCGATTGCTGCGCCTATGTTCCGCCCCGGGTTATGTTCTTCCGCTGCGTCTTCGCAGTACTCAACGGCACAGAATTCGCGAGCATCACCGGCCAGATCAAGACATTGCTGAATACCCACGGTGCGCACTCGAGCTGGACGATTCGTCCCGTGCTCGACCACCTGCGCTCCCGACTGGGAAGAAGCAATCATCGATTCCTGAGTGCGCTGGCCGCGGCCTTGAGTGACCCCGGCAAGTTGCGGGCGTTGGAGCAGTTTCCGCAGTGGCGAGAGGCCGGTGTGTAAAGCATTTTCTGAAATGATGCAGACCGGAACCACGGCTGCTGAGTGGGTTTTCATTAAGAAAAACCCACCGCTTGCGAACCCCGCTACTCGCCCCCCTGCTGCCTGCCGGCACGCAAAAACGCCCCGGAGTCGCCACGCGAGAGGGCGCGGCGAATTGCCTCGTCCCCTGCCGCAAGCATCTGGTCTGCGCGTGAGCGAATCTCGTCGAGCGCGCCGTTGGAATCGGGGCCGCCGCCCGGTTGAGTTTGCTGTACAGCATTGTGTTCAAGAAATCGCATTGTGTTTTCTCCTTTGTGGTTGTGGATCTCAGTTGATTGCGTAGGCAGCGCCCACGCCGCCGGCGACCGATTCGAGCCCATCGAGCAATTCGGCAAAGCTCTGGCTCAATTCAAAAATGGGCTCAGCTTCGGCCCGGGTAAATGCGAGCGGGTCCGACAGATCGAGCGTGCGAAAGCTCGGCCACGACCGCCGGCCGCGAAATTTGAAGACCATCCGATCCCAGTCGACGGTGTCGATTTCAACGCCCTCGCTGGCCGCGCGCCGCAACAGCATGGCTCTTGTCCAGGCGCGCGTGTCTTCCGGTGGATTGGCGGCGAAGTGGGCGATGCGCTCCGGAGTTACGAGCTGTTCAACAAAGCCGCTGTCCTTGTAAGCAAAATACAGACCGTCTTCCAGGCTCGAATAAGTTTGGTCGAGAAGCTTCACTTCAGGCGAATCCCAGCTGAGGGAGGGCTGGTCGTCCATCGCGCGTTCAATCGCCATCAGTTTCAATATCCAGTCCAAACGCGGAGCCAACGACCTCAGGTCGCCGTGCTCCAGCTTCACAAAGGTGTCCTGCCAAAGCGCGATCAGGTCAGCAGCGCGAGGCACGACGGAATCAAAGACTCCTGCGTCCGCGTGACGTTTGACCAGCTCGAGATATGCGTGTTGCAACTCGACAATCGTGACGCTCTCGCCGCCGATGAGCCGCGCGCGCGCTTTCAATGACGGGTCGCAGCTGAACTGTTCGAGAGCGGAAAGCGGGTCGTCGAGAATGAGGCGCGGTTCAACCAGGCCAAGCTCCATCAGAGTAAGTACAAGCTGCATGGGGCCTACTCGCAACAAGCAAGAACCGTGAGCGAGAGCTGAGTCGAAAAAAATGCAGTGCAGCCGCGCCGAGGCCGTTGGATCTCCTGAATTCGCAGGCCCGGCGCATGGCTCGTCACGCGAATTAACAATGGCCCTGTCGTAGGTGGTGGGCAGACCCACGATGCGCTGCACAAAATCGCTGCGCTGAGAAAGTTGATACGGGACGAACGGCCTGCCATTCTCGCTGCCAACTTTTCCAACGCCCGTTAACACGATGCTTGCAATTTGGAACGATGCCAAAAACTGCAGGTAGTGCGGCTTGTAGAAAAAGATGTTATCGAACGTGCTGCGACGGATGAGGAAGTTGAGATGACTGCCGTAAGAATGCCCGAGCCCGTCGCTGTTATTCACCAGCACGTGAATTCTGCGATCGGCCGGTCGTTCCTGGTTGGCGCGCTTGCAGGCCCTCTTCGCGGTCTCGAGCATTGCGTGCCAGGCCGCAACGTGATCGAAGGCGCTCTTCACTTCAGGAATACAGAGTTCGAGATGGTTAAGATCGATGTACGCGCAGCCGCCGTTTTCGCTGAGGAACCGCCTGCCCACATCCTGCCAATTCCAGTTCGAGCGCGTGGTGGAGGACGATGCCTCGTTACTATATGTGGCGACGGCATATGACGCCTGCGATCCGTGAGAGATCCAATTGCCAGGCTTCATGCCTTTCTGCAAAGGCTGCCCGTGAATTTGATTGAGCAGCGCGCACGATGCCTCGTGCCCTGTGCCGCCGGCAAGACTTGCGCCGTCAACAAAGTTTCCCAGTTCGATATCGGCGCCGCAGAGCTTGGGAAGAGCTCCACCGCCGGTTTTCAAGCTATGCGACTCGCTCATCTCAGGTTGCCTCCACCCGGTAACGATGCGGGGTGTTGACCTTGCGCAGGATGGGATCGATGCGAACCACATCGATGTCCTGCGGCAGATTGCGAAGGTAGTTGCGCGCGTTGTGCGTGGTAAGCGCGCGCGGGGCAGTGGTAAAGAAGTCAAAGACGCCGGCGGCAATGTCCGCGGTGTTCAGTCCCTCCGGGCCGCCGTCGGTCTCTCTAACGCATGCCCGCTCGATTGCGGTCTGGGCAATCGATTGAAGCTGCGCGCCGCTGACCAGGTCGGCTGCACGAACCAGGTGTTGCCTGCCGTCGCGCAGTGTCAGCTGTGCCAACTCCGCGTCAGTGTTCTGCGCGTACAACTGTGCCACGGCCAGGTCGAGCAGCGCGTCGCGCGCAGCAACCTGGCCTTCGCCACTTGCGGCATAAGGAATATCGGCGGGCAGATGCCGCTCAAGAATGGCGCGCGCGGCTTTGGCCCGGGGTTGCGGAAAATGCAACACCAGATCGCCGAGCCTGCCGGGCCGAAGCAAGGCCGGATCAAGAGCACCGAGCCGGTTGGTGGCCGCGAGAACCACAACGTTTTCGCGGTCTTCAAAGCCGTTGAGCTCGGCCATGAAGCAGTTGAGCATTCGGTCGTCGATGCGATGCATGGACTCGCCGCGGTTTGAGCCTATAGCGTCGACCTCATCCCAGAACATCACCACAGGAATGCGGGGCTCGGCAACCGCAGCCTCGCGCGCAATGCGAAAGATTTCTCTATAGTGCTCTTCGGTCTGCCCGTACCACATCGAATTGAGCTGGCCCGGACGCACATTGATGAATCGGGACTGGCCGCTCCGAGAGAGATCGGCCAGAAAATTACAGGCCGCACGCGCAACTTTGGTTTTTCCGTTGCCTGGTGGCCCCTCCATCAGGACCGACCTTTTTCTCGGCAGCCTATACTTCGAAGCGGTTTGCGGATTCAAGAAGTGCAGCGTCATCATCTGCTTCAACTGCTCAATCTCGCGGTCGAGCCCGCCTATCTCCGCGAAGGTGTCGCTGGGAGTGGATTCGAGGAAATACTCATCGCCACGCGAGCGCTCGATCTTCTCGAAGGCGAGGCCCGCGCCGCGGTGAAAGCGGACGCCATCGCCGGCCTTGAGAGCAGCGCCGCGCAACTCGTGCCTGGCCAGAACCACAAACTCCTCATCGCGCGCCCGCAGCACCAGGCGCCCGTCGGGCAGGCTGCGGCTGTAAGCGGCAACGTCGCCGGCCGGGAAGCCAGGTCCCTCGGACTTTGCAATCACGCAATTGCGTTCGTGCGTAAGTAAAACCTCGTCGCCGGGCACCAGTCCGTCGAAAGCAAAATCGCTGCCGGCCTGCACCAGGCGCCGCTCCTCGCCGCTCTGCACGATGGCGAAATCCACGCCGTTCATGCAGGTTTTGCCCAGGTAGACGGTGGGAAAGAATGGCGGCGCGGTGAGGCTGGCGACTACTTCGTGCAGTTTGCCCTGCTCCTCTTCGACTGACGATAAGGCGGAATCGAGCTGGAAGAGGCGATCGAGTAGAAAACGGTCGATGTTCGCGGCGCTCTCGATGTTGCTTTCGCGGACGCGGCCAAGCAACTCCAGCCTCTCATCGAAAGAAAGTGGACCCTCGCGCGGGGCTGCGATGTCGCGCAGCATTTGTTCCGCGATGCTGACTTGTTCTGGGAGTTTACGCGCCATTGAGTGTGTCCTCCAATACATAGAATCCGCGGGTTTGCGTGAAGCCTTCCCGATTACCGAACATGCTGAAGGTGAGATCGGTGAAGGCGGTGTCGTTGGCGACGATAGCGATCGACCAGGGTGCTTGAAAAGCTGCGCGCATAACGGCCTCGTCGTCGGCGCTGAAGAAATCTTTCGCAAAACGGCATGATTTTTGCGCCTCCAGTGCGCACAGCCTTCCTTTACACCAGGTACGAACCGGATGTGAGTGGTAGTACCCGAGGAAGCATTCTCCACGATTGCGAAGCCGCAGAGCAGCGTCGGCCGCCGACCAGGTTTGGGGAGTGAACGTGAGTTTCACATTACTGCCGATGCTGTGCTCCGCAGGAATGGCCGCGGTGATTTCGGCAAAGATCTCCGCCGCGTGCGGATCGCGCCAGAGCTTTCCAATAAGCACGCCGCCGGTTTCGGTGCCTTCGTGTGCTCGCGTCTGCGCGGCAGTTTCTTCCAGCACCCGAGCCGCCACAAACACCGGCATGTCGCCATCGCAAATAGTTCCGCTCGCTTTGGAGGCGGCAAGAAAGGCGCTCAGCGGCGCGTCGCGCGCGGGAACTGGCGGCGAGGCGTTCGAAACGCGAAGGCTGCCGTGGCTTTCGAGTTGCGCGGGCGCGGGATGGGCGATCAGGAGATAGGAATAGTACTCGCCTTCGCGGAGCTTCTTCTGCTCCACGTATATCGAGGCAAGAGCGTTGGCGAAATCGCGAAAATGCTCGTTGGAAAAGGCGCGGGCAACTTGCTCGCGGCCTGCCTGCTCGATTTGGACGCGGTAGCCGCTGCAGCAGGGTTCGCCCAAAGTTTCTTCCCACAGCGGAAGAACGGACGCGGCTCCATCTCCGTCGAGGCTGAGTTGGCCCCGGCGTTGAAAATAGAAACGCGTCCACTCGTACACCGCTTCCCAGTCGCGCTTCGCCTCAACGGTTCCAATGCTGGTTCCGTCTTCGGCAAACATCGCCAATGCGAATCGATATGGAAGGGTCAAGGGCATGCAGGTCTCCGGCTTGAGCCGTTTACACTAACCGGCGTCGACGTTGGGTTGAAGGGTGAGGCGATCGTGGCTTTCAAGGATGTCTCCAATGCGTTCGGCGGAGTGCAGATTCACACCCGTCCTTTCGAGCCGTGCCTGGTAAGTGAGCGGAGCTCCGCCGGTGTCGTTCTTAGGCAAATTCATGTGCCCAAGCACCTCCCGGATCAGTTCCCCGACCGTGTTGGCAGTGGGCGCATTCGCAACCGAAAGCACTTTCTGGCCTGACACGTCGCTGATTTCAAGTTCGATTTCTGCTGGTTTGCCCATAGTCATTTCTCCTGTTCATTGATTGGCGCGTGGGTTGATTGAGGGATTGCGGGCGGCCAGGTAGCACCGCGCCGCTCGGTCGTTGAGCAGCACATTGGCTTCACGCGCGCAGGCGCGATGGGCCACCGAGAGCGCGGCCAGAGCGTGGTCGAGCTCTTCCGGGGCAGGCAAGACTGGAAGCCCCGCCTGGAGCCCAAAGACCTCCTGATTTCCAGATTGCCTCGTCGCGCGAATCAGACGCATCTCCCGTGTGACAGTGAGAAGGAAGATAGTAAGCGCGTCTGGGACCGCTCCATCAGCACGGTTGCACCGAACCAATTCCACACTCGCGGCAATGCCGCTCTTGTCGATGCAAATGAGCGCGGGCGGCGCGGAAACCGATTCGATCTCGACTGCAAACTCATCAGAACCGCGCCTGGTGAACTGCCACGAAGATTCGCGTGTGGCTTCGTTAAAGTGGTCGAGATGGCCGCTCGTTGCGGCTGCGGCAGGCTCTGCCGAATGAGTCCGATCCGCGCCAAGGGCCGCAAGAGCGCCAACTCCCTGGTGAAAGCCGTCCAGAACCCAGTGCAGCCGGGCGATCAACTGGGGCTCTTCGAGAAACGCAATGTCAGAGTGCAGCCGAAGGATGCGGCTCGACGCATCGAGGACCATCTTGACACCGTTGTGCAACAAAGCATTGGCAGAGATGGCCCGCTCCAGCATTGAGAGACCATCGACGGTAGTCTCTGCGTCGCAAGCAAGACTCACAAATCCCTCGTGAAGCGAGACGGCAACAGGAAGGCGCGTGCCGTTGAGCATGGCGCACTGCCATCTCCATTTGCCAACCGGCTTTACCTCCTGGCAGTATTTGCCCAGCGCCCGGGACACAGTGGAAGCGGTCTCTGCAGCAAAGCTCATAGTGCCTTCACCTCCAGGTTCAGGGCGCGCCGTTTGAGTGGGCGTTTGTCGATTGGGAAGCGGTCCTGATGTGCGCGCGCCCAGGCGCAGGCCGGCTTGTTGAGCGCGTTGTCTTCGCGCGGGTTGTACTTCTGGTAGGTGAGAATGTCAAACACCTGGTAGAGAATGTCGACCAGCCGCCCACCGGGATTCAGCTTGCCGATGCAAATCAACGGCAAATCGGGACTGACATTCGGATGCCAGACTCGGGGAGTGAGCAGCCGCAGCATTTCGAACGGGTCGGCTCTGCGCAGGTAATCAGGAGGAAACCATACGCCAAGCTGAAAGTGGTCGGCTTGGGCGATCTCGCCATCGCTATCGCGAACCAGGCTCTTGCAGCGGAACTCGGCCACAAAGTGAGGAGGCGTAAACGGAGGCACGAGCAGGCTAAGCAGATCGCTCGACTGCGCAAGCTCCATTCCTTCCTCGAACTGACGCCGAATGAAACGCTCGAAGATGGGATCGTCCCCGCCGAAATTTTGCATCTCGTTCACGCGGCCTCCTTGAGCACACGGTGGCGGCCGTAGCTTGAAACAATGTCTCCCGCGCGAACGCCGGTGCTTGAGAGTGTAAGGTCCAGGAAATCGGCGGCATTCGCCTGGTCAAGGTGATCGAAATAGCCGAAATCGGCAGGCGTCATGCGAAGGTTGCACGTCGAGCAGCGCGCCAATGGCCGGTTCATGCGCAGCGCGTCGTCGCGGCGGCCACATCCGGGGCAAACCAGCCCGCGAGCAAAACGTTGACCCTCGACTCGCAGGCAGCCTAGCGCGCGCAGCGCGTCGCCAATAGTAGTGGAGCCGACGGAGCAGACCCAGGGCTCAAGATGCCAGACTCTGTGATCGAAGCGGCACCTCGAATTACGGTATTCCGCGGTTAACCGCATGGTGTGGTGCTCGGAATCCACCATCAACTGCCTGCCGCCGAAATCGCCGGGCGCTGCGTCGCGAACAAACTTCGCAACCTGAAGCGCCGCAAGCGATGCAGCGAGCGCGCCCAGGGCCGAGGAAGCCATCGACGAGAAGCTGATGGCTCCTGCCCCGCAGAGATACTCCTGCTCGAGGAGCGCGTATTCGCCATCCGGGCCGGGATTCCACGAGCACTCCAGGCACGGCGAGTCATGGTTGGGCCGATACGTAGTGACGCGTGCAAGATTCTGACTGCCTAAGATGCCGCAGTCGATCCAGGGAGTGTTCAATCTCCATGAGATCTCATTCAAATGCTGCCGGGCCAGCCTGGAATCGAGACACCCGGTGAAGAGGCTGCACACCAGAAGCCCTCGCGGAACGTCTTCGATGCGAGCCTGCAGGGGTACAACATCGAGATCGGGGCGGATGGAGTGCAGCTTCTCCGCCTGCACCTCGACCTTCGATCGCCCGAGATCGGAGCGCTCGATGTTCTGCGTGGCAAGGTTGCTTTCGATAGCGGCGCTGTTGCTCGATTCCTCGTACGTATCGGGATCGACCAGGGTGATGCGCTTGATTGCCGGAATCCGCGCCAGGTGCGGCAAAAGATGCGAGCCAATGTTGCCGGCGCCAGCCACGACTATATGCAGAGCCCCCATGGAATCACTCCTCCGGAGTCCACGTGAATCCCGCGTCGAGCGCGGTGTCAGTTTCGCAAAAGACGCATTTCTGCGCGTAGGTCCAGCAGGGCAAGCCGGGAGCCTGGTCATACCAGACTCCGCAACCCGGGCAGCGAATGGCCGGCGCGTTCGTTTCGATCTGCTGCCGGCAGCGGCCGCAAAAAACGGCGCGCTCCGCACCGGGGAACGGCTCGACAACGGCGATGCTCTCTGTCGAAAAGAAATAGCGAGCGGAGCTGCCGACGCGAATCTCGTCGCGATCGGTCAAGACGCACAAACCAGCAGCGGGCGCGCGGCCGTTGAGACGAACCCCGAGGCCGGGCGAAGCAATAAGCGCCCAGGTCCCCACTCCGGCTGCGTCCACCCTCGCGAGCCGCGCAAAGCTCGCGCCGGCCGCATACACCGGCTCATCGCCGCCGTTGGGGCCGCACACCTCAATTGACGGAACCGCGCCCGGCGAACCAAGTTCAAAGAACGGCGACGCAAGTTTTTCTGCGTTCCATCCTGCTTCGCTTTGAATCCAGAGATGAGCCATGGAGCTTCGCAACCTTACTGCTACAACTCATGCTCATGCCAGCGAACAGAGATTGAGAAATCACCTCGCGTCTGCGCCGATGACGCCACTGCCGAATGCAAGGAAATGTGGGAGATACAGACGTCTGGCCATCATCGCGAAACACTTCCAGTCACAGCGGCTATGCAAGCGCCGTCAGGAGTTTTCGGATAATGCAAGACCGAGGCATGCTTCCAAGGCAACTTTATGGGCAATTCCACCAACACTCAGCGATATCACTGTCGATTACAAATTGCTGACACTTACCTTTGGTCGCCGGCAGTGCTACCGGAACTCCCCCAACGCGAAGTCAATCAATGATTACGCTTGATGGAGCGGGCAATTAATTCAGCAAAATTGTCTGCCCACTCCTCCGCTGTCGAAGCGCATGGAATAACCAGATCGAATTCAGCGTCGCTGTATTGGGGATTTTCGCTCTGAAACAGGATCAGAGGGACAGCCGAGGTTGCTCTTACCAAAGACACGACCTGGTCCGGCACAGTCCCATTGCTCTCTGCAATCGCCACTGCATCGGCCCTCATAACCCCCACCATAGCTGCATGGAGTTCTGCAAGTGAGACGCACTCACTTACTGAATAACCCATTTCACGCAAGGCAGCAACCTGATTGCAAACGTCGTCGCCATAGTGAACAATTCTGACAGCCACTCTTCAAACCTCCAGCGCAGTGCCGAGAAGCGGCCCTGCGGCAACGGGAAAGGCTGCAATCGAGTGGCCAAGCCTCAGCCAGAGACCTGCTGTCAATCAAAGTTGTGTGGTGTGTGGGAATTACGCGGCGGCGGGGTACAGTGTTGCTCGCCATTGAAAGCCCTTTAACGATGTATTAATTACATGCGTTGTGAACGCAATCGAGTAATGCTTTGGGCACACACGAGCGTAATGCTTGCGTCGACGATCTTAGCCAACCAAACTGCCATTGGGCCGCATCGGTTGGCGTGCTCTCTCACTGAATCGCCACTCCTGTCGCGTATTCCGTCACCAGTTTTGCGCTAGCTGCATCGTTCAGCGCGCGCCCCTGGTAACTCAGCCCATCAATCGCCACGTTATCCACTCCATGTTCCGCGTCAAACCCCGCGATCACGCTATAAGGCAGCGCGCCCGCCACCACTTGCAGGTTCTTCACCGTGATGTTGCGAATGTGCCCACGCCTCGCCGCCAGCGATGCCTTTTCGCCCGGCAGATAACAAAGCAACGCATCCCATGTTCCACCATGATCGGTGCGCTGGTTGATTTCAGCCTTGCTCGAAGGCCGATCGGGCCCATAAGGCGCGTACAACACGGCAAAGTCGATCAGCTTTCGATGCGCGTCTTCCACGCGAATGTTGTTGTAACTCACATTCTCTATCACGCCCGAATCTCCGTTGTGAATGCTGATCGCCGCGCCCCGCTCCACGTGAATCATGTCCACGTCTTCGACGTGCACGTCGCCGATTGAATGGCTCCGGTTTTCAAATCCAATCTCCACACCGTTGCCGCCGTTCGGCATATCCCACAGCACAGAGTGCCGAACCCAGATGTCGGTCACCGTAACGTCGGCCAAATTCTTCACCACCACGCAGTCGTCGTTGGTGCGCACCAAAACGTTCTCCACAACCACGTGGCTTGAAGAATCGATATCGATGCCGTCATCTCCATTCCAATCACCCGGATTCAGAATCCTGATGCCATCGATCTTTGTCCCGTTGGCCCTGCGCAGATGCACCGTCCATTCATGGCTGTTGAAGATGGTGATGCCCTCGATCCGTGCATCCTGTGTTCCATCGAGCAAAATGGGCCCCTGATCGTTGTAGCCACCACTTCCTTTTGCAAACTCCGATCCATCGAGCACGCCGTGACCCAGCACGGAGATACCGCGCACATTGCGCGCGCGAATCATCCCCTTCACCCAAGCCCCTGCCGCCAGGTACACCGTCTCGCCCGACTTAAGATCGATCAGCCCTGCCTCGTGTATCCCCGGCCCAAAATAATGCACCTGCGGCCCGGTTACCGGCACGTCGGTTCCTGCCGCCTGGTACGGGAAGAGATGTACAACCTGCGAGAGGTCGTCGTTGAACTCAACCGTGAGTGGGGTCGCACTCTTGATTGCGACGCGAATATCGCGGTGGTTCGGCCCAATGGCATAAGCAACCTGCGCAGACAGCGGCCGCACGTTCACCCAGCGCACGTCGAAGCCTGCGTGAATCACGATCTCCGATTGACCGGCCTCCGCAAAAATCGCGAAACTCCCGCTGCGAAAATCGTGCAACTCCAACGGTCGCCCGTCCAGCCTCGCCGAAAACACCGGCAGCGGCTCCGGCGGACACGCCAGCCCCGGCGCATCCTGCGCCCGCAACTTTGCTACCGCTCCCGACGTAGCCGCGACCGCGAGCCAAATAGCCAAACCAGCCAACCACCAACCGCAATCTAATCTCAAGGGCCTCTCCCTTTTTCCGTTCGGGATATCAAAGGATTACTCTACTGCGCCGCACCTGTATCGGACACCCGAGCGCCCGGCCCTACCGGATTACCACCCCCCGGTCAACGCTCCGCCCGCTCAACCGTCTAAACTGCTGTCAGCAGTACAGCGGTTCCAGAATTGCGGTAATTCGGAACCACGGCTGCCAAGTGGCATTTTCCTTAAGAAAGTGCCACCTTTCACCAATCTCAAGAAAGCACATGAATTCTGGAACCGCTCTACTCAGCCGGGAACCCCTATGAAGATCACACCTTATCTCGCTTTCGCCGCTTCTGTTGCCCTTGCCGCTTCCTTCGCCGCGCCTGCCGTCGCCCAGGCTCCCCCGGGCAATCAGCCAGTCGCCACGCTCAGGGTCCAGGCCAACGAGGTTCTGCTCCCCGTCACCGTCCGCGACAAGAAGGGCAACCTGGTGACCAACCTCACCGCGGCCGACTTCACCCTGACTGAAGATAACCGGCCCCAGGTCATCAAGAGCTTCTCCATTCAGAGCAACCTGCCCTTTCTCTGCGGACTTGTGGTGGACACCAGCCGCAGCGTCTCCGGCGCCATGGACAGCGAGCGCGCCGCGGCCGGCAAGTTCGTCGACCTGATGCTGCCGGCGGACCCCAAAGACGCTAAAAATGGCGACCAGGCATTCCTTATCCACTTTGATCGCGAGGTGGAGCTGCTTGAAGACTTCACCAACTCCCGCGACAAACTGCATCGCGAGCTAACCGAGATGGGACCGACCGCGAGCGAGCGCAACAATCCCGGCGGCCCTGAAACCGGCGACGACAGCGGCAATGGCGGAAATAGCGGCGGCAATGGCGGCAGCAGAATCCATGGCGGCGGCGGTACCCAGCTCTACGACGCTATCTACCTCGCGTCCGATGAGATCATGAAGCCTAAAGAAGGGCGCAAGGCCCTTATCGTCTTCTCTGACGGCGTTGACCGCGGCAGCAAAGAGACCATCAACGAGGCCATCGACGCAGCCGATCACGCCAACGTCTCCATTTACACCATCTACTTCAAAGGCGAACAGGAGCGCAGCGATAACGGCTTTCCCGGAGGCCATCATGGCGGCATGGGCGGAGGCTATCCCGGAGGTGGCTACCCGGGCGGTGGAGGGGGCTATCCCGGAGGCGGCTATCCGGGCGGCGGAGGAGGAGGCGGACGCCGCTCTCAGACACCTGGCGTTGACGGCAAGAAGATTATGACGGAGCTGGCCACGCGCACCGGCGCGCGCTGGTTTGAGGCCAAGAAGAAAGACAACCTCGACGATATCTACAACCAGATCGCCCAGGAGCTGCGCGGGCAGTATCTGCTGAGCTACACGCCCGACAAGAGCGATGACGACGGCGCGTACCACAAGATCTCTCTGAAAGCCAAGAAGGACGACTACATCGTGGTCACGCGCGACGGCTACTTCGCGCCTGGCGGCAACTCAAACTGACTTGAGAGTCTCTTCCTCGGTGACTACGAAGAAGTGGTGCAGATCTGCCTTGCCGAAGGCGGTCGTGATGGCTACATCTGAGGCGTCGCGGCCGGTCGCCATCAGCACGCGCCCGATGCGCGGCTGGTTGTTGCGGGCATCGAATGTCCACCACTGGCCGTCGAGCCAGGCCTCAAACCAGGCGCTGAAATCCATGGGAAGCACGACTGGAACGCCGATGTCGCCGAGATAGCCTGTCGCATATCGAGCGGGGATGTTGAGGGCGCGGCAGAAGGTGATGGCGAGATGCTGGAAGTCGCGGCATACGCCCACGCGCTCGGTGTAGACGTCAAGGGCGGTCTTGGTGGGGCGAGCCTGCTGGTAGTTAAATGCAACGTTGTTGTGGACCCAGTTGCAGATGTATTGCACCCTGTTCCAGCCGGGATCGACAGTTCCAAAGAGTTCAAAGGCTATGTTGCTGAAGCGATCGACCTCGCAATAGCGGCTGTTGAGCAAATAGCTGAGCACGTGGTGCGGCAGATCGCCGACGGGCGCTTCGCGGGCGGCGAGATTGAGGGTGTCAGGGAATCCGCTGTCGCGAATCAGAGAGGAGCTGCTCAGCCGCAGCGATCCCGCGGGAGCGACGAAGCGCGCGCAACGGTTTCCGAAGCCATCAATATAACTGGTGACTGGAATGTTCGGCTCGACGTGCAGCTCGTCGGGCTCGAGCAGGTCGTGGACGCGGGAGGGGTGAACGTTGAGCAGCGCGACCATGGCGATCGGCGCGGGAATCTCGAATTGAATGTCGTATCCCAGGCGAATCAGCATTGGCGGCTCCGAACCCCTTGTCCTGATAGTACTTGGATGCGCATGAGCGCTTATAAGGATTTGGGCGGAGGGGGCGGGACGATTGCTGCTTGATTGCGCGCGACGGCTGCTACGCGCCAGGCGGCATTTTCTTGTTTGGAGATGCGGGATCAGGCTTGAATTTGGGCCAAAAACCGTGAAACTGTGACGGGGTTGCCTCTAAGCTGTTGATTCCGTTTAGTGGGGCTTCACCGTTTCACGGGGAAAAAACCCTTTGCCGGCTGAATGTTCCTTATCGGTTCGAAATGTATTGGGGCGGGGCCGATTGAGGAACCGGAATTTGGCTGCTTTACCACTCATACAGCGATTATGCGCCGACGAGGGGAAATTGCATGCAAAGGGCGGGATGTTTTTTTTAGCTTCTAGCTGCTAGCTATTGGCTATTGGCTCGCCGGAGGGGGCGACACACCCTGTCGCTTCGGAACGGGCTGTATGATTTCCAAATGCCCCCTATCGAGAAGAGCATCAACGTAAATCGGCGGAGTTTTCTGCTGCGGGCAGGCGCGGTGTCCCTCAGCTCGGGGATTCTGGCCACAGAGGCGTCGGCTGCGGAGGACGTGAGCGCAGCTGACCGCGAACGTATGCGATCCGTCGCCGCATTCGCTGCGGAGACGCTGAGCACCGATCATCCCATGGCCTTCGGCGCAGAGATTGTGAGCACGGCTACCGGCGAGCGGCTGATGCGCGCAGTGAATCGGGTCGGCCCCGACCACGATCCCAGCGCCCATGCTGAAACCCTGACCATTCGACTGGCTTGCGCCACGCTGGGCACGGGATCACTGAAGGGCTACACCCTCTATACGACCTGCGAGCCGTGCGCGATGTGCATGGCCTGCGCACTCTGGTCGGGCCTCGACCGGCTGGTGTTTGGCGTCACCATTGCCGATGCGGGCCAGTTTGTTTCACAGATTACGATCCCGGCCAAAGAGGTAGCCCGCCGCACCGACATGCACTGTGTAGTGGCCGGCCCCGTCGAGCGCGAGCTCTGCATGAAACTCTTTACCGATCCCCGCATGCAAAAGACCTTTGCAATGTGGAAGAAGAGTTGAGCGAACGCGGGGACCTGGAGTCAGATGTTTTCTAACCGTGACGAGTGCCGCTTCTGACGGCGGGTCGATAAGAGCAAGCTGGCGTGTCTCAATCAAGGAGCATTTGGGAGAGGTGCGTTTGCCGTTACCGATCCTGCCAGACCGTGGGTTTCTGCCTGCCAATTGAGGTTGGGAGTCCCCACGGTGCCGAAGAGCGAGAGAGCAAGGGAGCGAGGGAGTGGCTCGGTGCTATGTCGAACACCTGGCTGCAGTTTCCGATCCAAAAACTTCGGCATGAAGGCAACACCGGCGACGCTGCGGGCATCGGAGATTAAGTCGCAGTATCTAGATGCCAATTTAAGCAGGGTTTGGGTCCGGTGCGGGAATCGGACGGCTCTTGACGTGTACGCGCGGCGAACTTTGCAGCAGGACCGGGCTCATTGTTCTTGGGAGTTAAGTTCAATGCAGCAAGACATCAGCCCCAGCCATGACTTAAACGTTGACGGCACCGAACCGGCAACGCAACGTGAGATGCCCAGGCTGGTGGAGGAATACGACTGGGCGGCTACTCCGCTGGGGCCTGCCGACGCATGGCCTGACAGCCTGAAGGCCGTGGTTCGCATACTTCTGACCTCGCGGTTTCCCATGTGGATGGCGTGGGGGCCTGAGCTCACAATGTTCTACAACGACGCCTACCGCCGTGTCACGCTGGGCAAAAAGCACCCCTGGGCGCTGGGCAAACCCGCGGCGAAGGTGTGGTCGGAGATTTGGAAAGATGTTGGCCCGCTCATTGAGCAGGTTATGGAGACAGGCGAGGCTACCTGGGAAGAGACGCTTCTGCTGATCCTTGAGCGCAGCGGATATCCCGAGGAGACTTACCACACTTTTTCGTATAGTCCGCTGGCCGGCCCCGATGGCCGCATTGTGGGCATGTTGTGCGTGGTGATGGAAGATACCGTGCGCGTAATTGGCGAACGGCAGCTGGCCTCACTAAGCGCCTTGTCAGGAGCGCTGGGGGGCACAATTTCGTTGCAGGACGTGTTTGCCGCCATCGAGCACGGACTCGCAAATCAGAAAGATATGCCGTGCACGCTCACATACCTGTTCGATGAAAGCGGCAGCCGGCTTAAACTCGTCTCGCGAACTGGTATCGATGCCGGTCATCCTGCTGCATCGCTTTTGATCGACCCGGTGGAATCCCCTGCTTCATGGCCGATTCACCGGGTTTTGAGCGCAAGTCGCGGATTTACGGTTGAAAACCTCCACGAGCTGTTTCCCGATCTTCCGCCTGGATGCTGGGACAGGCCGCCCGCGCGCGCGCGCCTGGTTCCGATCGCGCGCCAGGGTCAGGACAAGCCGGTCGGCATCTTCATCACGGCTCTGAATCCCTATCGCCAGTTCGATGGGTTTTACGAGGGATTTCTGGACCTGATCACCGGCCAGATTGCGGCCAGCATTACCAACGCCAACGCGTACGAGCAGGAAAGAAAACGCGCCGAAGAACTGACCGAACTTGACCGCGCCAAGACCACGTTCTTCAGCAACGTGAGCCACGAGCTGCGAACTCCGCTAACCCTGATTCTGGGCCCCATTGAGGATGCGCTCACCAGCCAGTCGCCGCCTTCGCCGCAAAGTCTTGAGATGCTGCACCGGAACGCGCTGCGGCTGCTGAAGCTGGTAAACGGCCTGCTCGATTTTGTCCGCATTGAAGTTGGAAAGCTGCGCGCCACGTTTGAGCCGACAGACATCTCCGCGCTCACGGCCCAGTTAGCCAGTGTCTTCCGTTCCGCGGTGGAGCGGGCCGGCTTGCAATTGATAGTGGATTGCCCGCCTGTGGCGAATCCGGTGTACGTTGACCGCGAAATGTGGGAGAAGATTATTCTCAATCTCGTCTCGAACGCGCTGAAATCAACTTTCGAAGGCGAAATCCGCGTAGCGGTGCATTCGGTGGGCGAGCAGGTTGAGATTTCGGTGAGCGATACGGGAACGGGCATTTCGGAAAGCGACTTGCCCAATCTGTTTCAGCGATTCAGGCGGATTGACGGCGCGCGCCGCCGCAGCCATGAGGGCAGCGGCATTGGCCTGGCGCTGGTGCAGGAGCTGGTGGAGCTTCACGGCGGATCTATCAACGTAAAAAGCGCGGTTGGAGTGGGAACTGAGTTCACAGTTAGCCTTCCATATGGGCATGAGCACTTGTCTCGCGGCCAGGTGGTGAGTAACCGGCAAACGGAGGCTTCGCTTCAGGGATCGTCGGTTGCTTACGTGCAGGAGGCGATGGGCTGGCTTAGTAATGGCAATCGGCTGAAGGGCGAAGTTGCTGTTGTCGCGAATGTGGATGATCCGCGCAAAGCCGGCGGCGCTTCTGCCGGGCGCAAGCCGGTAATTCTGCTGGCAGACGACAACGCCGACATGCGCGAATATGTGTCGAGCCTGCTGGCCGGGCGCTTCAAACTGGTGGAGGCGGGCAGCGGCAAAACCGCGCTTGCTGAAGCGGAGCGGTTGCTGCCCGATCTTGTGCTGACCGACGTAATGATGCCGGACATGGATGGGTTCGCGCTGCTCGCAGCCTTGCGGCAGAATGCAGCCACCCGAAGCGTACCGGTGATTATGCTGTCGGCGCGAGCCGGTGAAGAAGCGCGCATCGACGGCATTGACGCGGGCGCTGACGACTATCTGACCAAACCCTTCAGCGCGAGGGAACTGCTAGCCCGTGTGGATGCGCAGTTGAAGCTGGCGCGGGTGCGCAAAGAGGCCGTGGAGCAGCAAGCCGCGCTCAACCTTGAGGTCTCAAAGGCCAAACGCTTTGCGTGGGAAGCCCTGGAACACATTCCCGATATCTTCTACACTTTCGACCGCGAATTCCGTTTTACTTACATGAACGCCATCGGCGCAAAATTAGGTCAGCGGCTGGGCAGGCAGCTTCTAGGAGAGTGTATATGGGACGTGGGTCCGGAACTCCGCGGCGGCGTTGTGGAGTTGAACCTCCGGCGGTCGATGGAGCAACACGTTGCGCTCGAATTCGATCACTTCTATGAGCCATTCGACACCTGGTTCCACACCAATGTCTATCCGCTGCCGGGCGATGGCATGCTCATGTACTCGCGCGACGTCACCGACGCGCGGAAAACCGAAGCGGCGCTGAGAAAGTCAGAACAGCTGGCAGCCGCGGGCCGGCTTGCCGCAAGCATGGCTCACGAGATCAACAATCCCCTTGAAGCCGTAACCAACTTGCTCTTCCTCGCAGCGATGGACAGCAGCATAACGGGCAATTCGCGCCGTTTGCTTGAAGAAGCCGACCGGGAGCTGAGGCGTCTTGCGCACATAGCCTCGCGAAGCCTCAAATTCTACCGCCAGCATAGTGCGCCGGTTTTGACTTCGCTTGAAGAGCTAATCGAATCGGTTCTGTTTTTTTACGAGACAGAATTCAAAACGCGCCAGATGAAACTGGAACGCCGTTACCGCCCCGCTCCGCGGGTGCTGTACCATCCAGACGAATTTCGGCAGGTCATCACCAACCTGATCGGCAATGCGATGGATGCGCTGTCGCGCCACGGGCGTCTTGTGGTCGCGGTTCGGGCTGCCACCGGCGCCGATGGCGGCACGGGCGTAGCCGTGACTATAGCGGACAATGGATCGGGCATGGACCGCGAAATGCGCACGCGGCTCTTTCACCCCTTTGCCACCACCAAGGGTGAGGCTGGCACCGGCCTCGGACTTTGGGTATCGAAGGGCATTCTCGACAAGCACAACACAACGGTTGCAGTTCGCAGCAAACCCGGCTGCGGCACTGTCTTCAGGCTTTTTGTGCCGGTGGAGACGATGGAGAGCGAGGGAGCGAGGGAGCGAGGGAACGAGGGAACAAGGGCCGGGAATCGTTTCTGAACCACTCGTAGATTGATGATGCGCCGAAGAGGGAAATTGCGTGCAAACGGGCTAGCTGCTAGCTAACAGCTCTTAGCTCTTAGCTCTTAGCTCTTAGCTCTTAGCTCTTAGCTCTTAGCTCTTAGTTCTTAGCTTGTGATTGCGGGTGCGGGCGGGGAGAACAAAATCCTGCGGCATTCAAAGAAAGTTGGAGTTCTCAGCCGTGCTCGGTGAGGGCCTCGGCAATTTGGCGGCAAGCTTGGCGAACGTCGAGGGAGAACTCAGGCGTAGAAGTTTGCGCTATCCCAGGTTTCGAAATCGAGGCCTTGGGCACCCAATCTTAATGGTTGATTGGGAAGTAGGCCACCCGCCAAAATTTTCCCCAGAATTAATATTTCGAGGACTATCAATGCCAAAAGAGAGTATCCTCTCGGACAGATTTGCATGTCGAACATTTACAGCGCCCTACTCAATAGGCCGCTCGCTCGTTACGCACTGGCGGTCGTCGTCGTAGCCTTGTCCTTTCTGCTGCGATCCGGAATCACTCTGTTCATTGGCGCGGAACTGCCCCCGTTCATCTTCCTCTATCCCGCCGTCATGATCGTTGCCGTCCTGGGCGGCCTGCGTCCGGGACTGCTCGCCACCATCCTGGCCATGCTGGGGACGGACTACTTTGTATTTGCCCCCATTCACCATTTCGCTATCAGCAAGCCTTCAGATGTCATTGCTCTCCTCGTTTTTGCCGCAATGGGCATACTAATGAGCCTGCTGGCCGAGGGCCACCAACGGAGCCAGAGAGCCATCGCCGCCTATCAGTTAGAGAGGGCTTTGCGCGAAAACGAGGCCCTCTATCAAAATCTTTTCGACTCGATGGATGAAGGGTTCTGCATCATCGAGGTTCTATTTGATTCCGGCAGCAAGCCCATCGACTTCCGATTACTCGAAATCAACCCCGCATATGAAAAGCAAACTGGCATCCTCAACCCGTTGGGCAAGACGATGCGGGAGATTGCCCCGTCTCTTGAAGAGCATTGGTTCGAGCTTTATGGCAAGGTCGCACTCACTGGAGAGCCCGCACATTATGTCAACGAAGCCAGGGCACTCAATGGTTACTATGACGTTCGCGCCTATCGTGTAGGAGAACCCGAACAACGCCGGGTTGCAGTCGTCTTTAACGAGATTAGCGTGCGCATGCGAGAGGAAGCGCATATCCGGCAGCTCAACCGAGTCTACTCGGTCTTGAGCGATATCAACCAGACCATCGTGCGCGAGAAAGATTCCCAGGCAATGCTCGAAGCCGCCTGCCGCATCGCGGTGGACAAGGGGCAATTCCGCATGGCGTGGATCGGGATGGCCAATCCCGCAACAGGCGTGCTGGAACCTGTCGCCTCCAGAGGCATGATCGATGATTATCTGAATCGGGCGAAAATCGATCTTCTGGACCCGAAGACTGCCACCGGACCGGCGGCGCGCTGCTTCCACACCGGAGAGCACGCCATCTGCAACGACATTGAGCACGAGCTCTACCGGCCGTGGATGAGCTACGCATTGGAGCTCGGCTATCGGTCTATGGCATCGTTTCCACTCCGTTGCGAGGGGCAGGCCGTTGGCGTTTTCAATCTCTATGCTAGCGAGCTGGCATTCTTCGACGAAGAAGAGACCAAGTTATTGGATGAGTTGGCGATGGATATCTCCTTCGCACTTGAAGTCGCACGGAATGAAAAGAACCGGAGGCGCGCCGAACAACACGTCCGGCAGCTCAACCGTGTCTACTCAGTCCTCAGCGGCATCAACGAGATCATCGTGCGCGAGAGAGATTCCCAGGCGATGCTCGAAGCCGCCTGCCGCATCGCGGTGGACAAGGGACAATTCCTCATGGCGTGGATCGGGATGATCGACCCCGCCACGCAATTGCTCCAGCCGGTCGCATCCAGCGGCGCCGTGGATGATTACCTCGATCAAATCAAGCTCAATGTGCTTGACCGGGAGCAATACGGCGGACCGTCATCGCAATGCGTCCATACGAGAAAGCACGCCATCTGCAACGATACCGAGCACGATCCCACTTACGCGCCGTGGCGCGAAAAGGCAATGCGCCACGGCTTCCGGTCGTCGGCAGGCTTTCCGCTCATCGTCGAAGACCGTGTGGCCGGTGTCTTCAACCTCTACGCCGGCGAACCGGAGTTTTTCTCCAGCGATGAACTCTTGCTCCTCGACGAGATGGCGATGGATATTTCCTACGCCATGGAAGTGAACCAACATGAAACGGACAGAGTCAAGAAAGAGGAAGAATTGCGCTGGCGAACCGCATTCTTTGAGGCACAGCTGGATTCGTCGACTGATGGCATATTTGTGGTGGACGTCAAAGGAAAGAGGCTTTACAGAAACAAGCGAGCGCTTGAGCTGTTTGGATTTCCTGAGCACGTTGCGGGAGACTCCGACGATTTGCTGCAGCGCAATTTCGTAGCGTCGGTAATCAAGAGTCCGGCAGATGCGTTAGAAAAACTCGACAACATGAATTCCCGACCGGACGAAGTCAGCAGGGATGAAGTTGAATTGATTGACGGCAAGATTCTGGAACGGTGTTCTTCGCCGGTTCGAGATAAGGCTGGGAATCATTACGGCAGGATTTGGACCCTCCGCGACATTACAGAGCGTCGTCAACTTGAAGAGCAATTCCGCCAGGCCCAGAAGATGGAGGCGATCGGCCAGTTAACCGGAGGAATCGCCCATGATTTCAATAATCTGCTGACCGTGATCCTGGGTTGCTCCGAGGTCATAGGTGAGGAAGCAAAAGAAAACCCACGTTTCAGCAAGATGGCTCGGATGATTTTGGACGCAGCTCAGAAAGGGGCGGAGTTGACGCATCGAATGCTCGCCTTCGCCCGCCGCCAGGCGCTGCAGCCGAGGCCAGTCGACGTCAATCGATTGCTTGTTGAGATGCAGAGCTTTCTCCGCCGCACTTTGAGCGCCGATATTGAACTGAACGTGATTCTGGGCGGGGTGGATTGCGAAGCGCTCGTCGACCCGACACAGCTTGAGAGCGCAATACTGAACCTGTGCGTGAATGCTCGGGATGCCATGCCGGGAGGCGGAAGACTGACCATCGAGACGGATAATACCGTGCTGGATGCAGACTATGGGGCCGAGAACCCAGACGTCACACCGGGTCAATATCTCCTGGTTGCAGTCTCGGATACGGGCTGCGGCATCAGCCCAGAAAACCTGAACCGGGTATTCGATCCATTCTTCACCACCAAGGAAGTGGGCAAGGGCACCGGTCTGGGACTGAGCATGGTGTATGGGTTTATGAAACAAACTCAGGGCCACATAAAGATCTACACCGAGTTAGGGCAGGGCACATCGGTAAAGCTCTATCTCCCCAGGACCGAAGGGAAAAAAGAGCAATCCAGTCAAATACCAAATTCCTTTGCCGATCTGCGGGGCTCTGAAGTTGTTCTTCTGGTCGAAGACGATGCTCCCTTGCGCGAGTTTGCGAGGTCCGAATTGGTCAATCTCGGGTACCGGGTTCTTGAGGCTGAAAACGGCAAGAATGCATTGAAGATCATCGCGGAGCGCGCGGACATCGATCTTCTCTTTACGGATATCATCATGCCGGGCGGGATGAATGGCCGCGAATTGGGGCTGGAGGCACTCCGGCTCAACCCGAAGTTGAAGGTTTTGTATACCTCCGGGTATGCGGAAAACGCGATCCTTCACGACGGACTCTTCGACAATGATGTGCAGTTTCTGGGCAAGCCCTACACCCGGCGGGATCTGGCGATGAGAA
>JBEKCW010000018.1:0-25149 GCA_050014675.1 Occallatibacter sp.
CTCAGGAGTGGTGGCAAGCGAGCAGGCGGAGAGTTGAATGATGTCGCTGCGCGGATCGGAGATGGTGTAGACGGGATGCCCGAACCCTATGATGACTTCACGTTCGGCCATGCGGCTGAGAATGTCAGTCTCGGCTTCATCGGGCGATTGGTAGCGCAGCTGAATATCGAGGGCGGCCTCGTTGGCGCCGCCGTGCTTGGGGCCCTTGAGTGCGCCGATGGCTCCGGCGACGGCCGAATACAGATCGGACCCCGTGCCGGCGATAACGCGCGCGGTAAAGGTGGAGGCGTTGAACTCGTGCTCGGCGTAGAGAATGAGCGAGGCCTGCATGGCCGTAACCCACTCCGTAGGCGGCGCAACCAGGTGCAGCATGTGCAGAAAATGTTCGGCAATGGAGTCGCCGCCGGATTCGACGTTGATGCGCCAGCCGGTGCGTGAGAAATGATGCCAATACATCAACATGGAAGGCAGCGATGCCAGCAGCTTGTCGGCGATGGCGCGCGCGCCTTCGGCTGAATGGGCGTCGTCTTCAGGCTGAATGCAACCCAGAACCGAGACGCCGGTACGCAGCACGTCCATGGGGTGCGTTGAGGCGGGCAGCAGCTCCAGTGCCTGGGTAACTTGATGCGGCAATCCGCGCAGCGAGACCAGACGGGCATAGTAGGCCGCCAGTTCGCCGGCGTTGGGCAGCTTGCCGTGGACCAGCAGGTAGGCGATCTCTTCGAACCGGCAGTATGCAGCCAGATCGGCGATATCGTAACCGCGGTAGTGCAGGTCGTTGCCACTCTGGCCGACGGTGCAGATAGCCGTCTCGCCTGCGGCAGTGCCAGACAGGGCGACCGACTTTTTCGGTTTGAAAACTGGCGAAGCAGTGCCCTCAGTCATTTCGGCCTCTGAGAGCTTCAAACTAACGGATTGGGAGCGGGGGTGGCAAGTATCAGGGGTGAGGCGGGGCCTACAACTTTAGAGCGAGGCCTCCGGCTCGACGGCGTTGAAGGGCCGCGACAACCTCAATCGGGTAGACCTCCCACGCAGGGAGTGAACTCTACGATTTGCCTTTGGCGAAGAGCTCGTCCAGCTTTTGCTCGTAGGCATGGTAATCGAGATATTTGTACAGATCGGCTCGGGTCTGCATTAGCGGCACCGCGCTTTCTTGTGTGCCCTGGGCGCGGATTGTCTCGTAAACCTTGAGCGCCGCGGCGTTCATGGCGCGATAAGCCGCGCAACAGTACAGGATGATGTCGACGCCGGCTGCGGCGAGCTCGTCGCGGGTCCAGAGCGGGGTTTGGCCGAACTCCGTAATGTTGGCCAGGATTGGCACGCCGATGGCGCTACGGAACCTGGTGTACATCGGGAGCTCGGTCACGGCTTCTGCAAATATCATGTCGGCGCCGGCGGCAACGTAGGCCTGGGCGCGCGCGATTGCCGCCTCGAGCCCCTCGTTGGCCAGCGCATCAGTGCGCGCCATGACAACGAAGGCTGCGTCCGTACGGGCATCGACAGCGGCCTTGATGCGGTCGCACATTTCTTCAGTTGAGACCAGCTCTTTGCCGGGGCGGTGGCCACAGCGTTTGGCGCCCACCTGGTCCTCAATGTGCACGGCGGCCGCGCCGGCCTTTATCATCTGGCGGATGGTGCGGGCGATGTTGAAGGCCGAGCCCCAGCCCGTGTCGATGTCGACCAGCAAGGGCAGGTCAGAAGCATCGGTGATGCGGCGAACGTCGGTCAGCACGTCTTCCATGGTGCTGATGCCTAGGTCGGGAATGCCGAGCGAGTTGGCGGCCACGCCGCCGCCCGAGAGATAAAGCGCGCGAAAACCCACGGCCTGCGCCAGCCGCGCGGTGTAAGCATTGATGGCGCCTGCAACCTGAAGGGGCTTTTCTGCCTCAAGCGCTCGGCGAAAGCGCTCCCCAGCTGACGGACATTCGAGAGTCTGCTGCATGCAATGCCCGCATCATAACAGGATTTTCATCGACCTTACCCGCATCGGGTTTCCGAAACAAGGCGCGCGGTGCGACAATTCTCGCGTCGGGGTCATTGGCAACAGAAATGGCCTCTGTCCGGAGGTAACAGATCAATATGAAAACCCTGCTTCTATGTTCAGGCCTTTTGCTTGGCGCAACCACTCTGCTGGCCCAGCAGGCCGCCCCCAAGGCTCCGCCGAAGAGCCCGCCGGCTACTGCGACTGCTTCCATCGGCAGCGCTAACGTCACCATTACTTATAGCTCGCCGCGAGTGCGTGGACGTGAGGGCAAGATCTTTAGCTCTGACGGGCAGATCAGCCACGATCCGCATTACCCGGTATGGCGCGCAGGCGCAAACTCTGCAACCACGCTCGAGACCAGTGGCGACCTCACCATCGGCGATCTCGCTGTTCCCGCAGGCAAATACACACTGTTTGTCGATATCTCCGACCCCGCAGGCTGGACGCTGATTGTAAGCAAGGACACGGGCGAGTGGGGACTTTCGTATGACGCCTCGAAAGACCTGGGCCGCGTAAAGATGCAGATGAGCAAACCGCCCGCCCTGGTTGAAGATCTGGTGTGGAAGGTCGGCCAAAAGCACATCTCGCTTGAGTGGGAAGACATGAAGGCGTCGGTCGCCGTGAAGTAACGGGCGCTCCAGAGTGCGGCGGAACGGGCGGATTGCAGCGAATTCCTCAACTCCCGATAGAATAGAGATTGGGAGATGTTTCCCCTGGGAGTTGAGAACTTTGCCACTCTACCCGTACCGCTGCACACAATGCGGCCACAAATTCGAAAAGATTCAAAGCTTCAAGTCAGAACCGGAAAAGGTTTGCCCCAAATGCGGCGGTGTGCTTGAGCGCCCGCTGACTGTGCCTGGTTTTAACTTCAAGGGCGCCGGCTGGTACGTGAACGACTACGCGTCGAAGGGCAGCTCGTCGAGCGACACGTCAGACACTTCATCGAGCAGCGAATCAAAGACCAGCGATTCTGGGGGCAGCGATTCCAAGAGCGGCGATTCCGGCAGCAAGCCCGCCCCGACCGAAACGAAATCCCCCGCGAAGACTGAGACGTCGAGCGCAGCGTCGTCGAGCACAAGCTCCTGAGCATACGCAGGAGCTTTCATTAGGCGTCGTGCGGATTCCAGCGTGCAGCCCACTTAATCAATTCTGAAACTCAAAAGCCCGTGCCCTTGCTCGATCCCATCCCGTCGCCGGTTATGCATGCCGATCTGGCAGCGCTCGAGTGGGAGCCGCTGGTCGAGCTTGTTGCCGGGTTCGCAGCTTCGCGCGTGGGCCGCGAGGCGCTTCTGGCGCTGCGCCCATCGACCAATGAAGACTGGATCGGCCGGCAGCACCGGCTCATTGCCGAAGTGCGCTTGCTGCTCGATGAGCAGGCGTCGGTGCCGCTGGGCGGGCTGTTCGATCCCACGGAGCTGGCCGCCAAGGCGCGGATTCCCGATGCGGCGCTCGAGGCCAAAGAACTGCAGGCCATGGCGCGACTAGCCAACGATGTGGCCGCGTGGCAGAGTCTGTTGCGCGAGCCTCCGGCTCGGCTGGTGGGGCGATTGATGGGGCTTGCCGAGTTGTCGACGGGGCTGACCGGCAACTTGCGCGGGCTGGCCGAAACCATAGAGCGGAAAATTCAGCCGGATGGTTCGCTGGCCGACGATGCCTCGCCCGAGCTGAGCCGCATTCGCCGCGAGCAGGAGCGGCAGCAGCGCGCGATTGAAGAGAGCCTGCGCGCCGCGCTGCGCAAGCTTTCGGGCGAAGGATCGACGCAGGGCGATGTAATTACGATTCGCGGCGACCGGTTTGTGATTCCGGTGCGGGCCGAGCTCAAAAGGCGCGTGACGGGCGTGATTCATGGAGCCAGCTCGTCAGGCCAGACCGTATTCGTTGAGCCGCTTGAAACCATCGAGCAGAACAACGAGCTGGTGCGGCTGATTGAAGAAGAACAGGCCGAGATTCACCGCATTTTTGTTGCGCTCACGCGGCAGGTTGGCGCGCACTCCGATGCGCTGGTTGCGGGGGCCCGCGTTCTTGCAGTGGTGGACGCTCTGCTGGCGCGGGCGCGATTCGCGCGTGCTTATAACTGCGTTTCTCCCGGTTTTGGAGCAGAGCAATTGCTGATTAAGCTGGGGCGTCATCCCCTGCTTGAGAAGCGGTTGCGCGCGACGGGCGGCGAAGTTATTCCGCTTGATTTGGAACTGACGAGCCAGGATCGGCAACTGATTATCAGCGGTCCCAACACCGGCGGCAAGACGGTTGCGCTCAAGACCGCGGCGCTGCTGGCCATGATGGCGCAGGCCGGCATTCCGGTTCCTGCTGAACAGGCCAGCTTTCCGGTGTTCACGGCGTTCCTGGCCGACATCGGCGACGCGCAGTCGATTGAGGCCGCGCTTTCTACATTCTCGGCGCACATCACCAATCTCGATCGCCTGGCTCGATTGGCCGATAAGCGCTCGCTGGTGTTGCTCGATGAGTTGGGCTCGGCTACCGACCCTGAAGAAGGCGCGGCGCTGGCGGTTGCCGTGGCTGCATATTTCTTGCAGGCCGGCGCGTGGTCGCTCATTTCGACGCACCACACGTCGCTCAAGGTTTACGCGGCAAATACGCCCGGTGTGCGCAATGCAGCGGCGGGTGTAGACGAAAGGACGCTGGCGCCGAATTACCATTTTCATCTCGGCGTGCCGGGAGCATCGGCGGGAATCCAAACTGCCGAGCGTCTGGGCCTGAACGCGGCCATCATTGCAGGAGCGCGCGAGCGCATGAGCTCGCAACAGGCCGATGTGGCGAAGTTCCTGGAGAAGCTGCACAAGGATCTTGCGGAACTCGAAACGGAGCGCAAGGCCGCGCGGGAGCAACAGTACGCGTTGAACCAGGAGCGCAAACGGCTGGAGCGCGAGGGCGACACCGAAGTGCGCAACCGCACGCGCGAACTCGAGCAGAAGCTTGCATCGCTTCTGAAAGACTTCGAATTCCAGATGCGCGAGAATGTGCGCGTGGTTGAAGGTCGCGCTGCGCAGCAGAAGCTATCGAAAGAGGCCGAGCGGCGCATCAACCGGCTCCGCCGCGAGTTCCAGGAGAGCTTTAACCAGACCGTGGTTGCTCACCGCACCGGCGCGGACCAGGGCGACGCCAACGCGCAGCCGCATTTGCTGCGCCACGTTGCGGCCGGCGATCGCGTGCTCATCAAGAGCATGAACAAGATTGGCGTAGTGCAGCGCGAAGTTGAGAAAGACGTATTTGAGGTCGCGCTGGGGCCGATCAAGATGCGGGTAAAACTGGATGAGCTCTCAGATCCTTCCGGAACAGCCGCGGCCAAAGCCGACCCGCTGGCGGCCGTGCGTCAGCAGAAAGGCGTGCACGTCTCCGTAACCAGCGCCAACACCGACGATATGCGCATGGAGATTAACCTGATCGGCAAGACGGTAGACGAAGCCACTGGCGAGCTGGAGAAGTATCTTGACCGCGCGTTTCTGGCCGGGCTGCCCAAGGTGCGCGTGATTCATGGGCATGGAGCGGGGATTCTGCGCCGTGGCGTTCGCGAGTTCTTGAAGGGCCATCCGCATGTGGCCGGAATTGCCGAAGCTCCGCAAAGCGAAGGCGGGATGGGCGCGACGCTGGTTGAGTTGCGGCAGTAATTGACATATAGCTACAACGTAGCTACGATTTACTCATGTCCATGGAGGGGACGAGGATGGAGAATCAACTGGGGAAGAAAGGAAGCAAAAGCGGTCCATGCAAAACCTCCAATTTGATTGGGACGACGGAAACTTAGGCCACTTGGCGCTTCATCAAATTTTGCCCGTAGAGGCTGAGCAGGTAATTCAGAACCGCCCACTCGATCTAGAAAAGTATCTTCGGAACGGCGAAGAAAGAGTGGTTCAGGTCGGCGAAACCAATGCAGAAAGAATACTCATCGTAGTTTCAACAACGCGGGACACGAAGATTCGCGTCGTCACTGCCTGGCACGCGAAAAAGCGGCTCCGGAGTTACTTCCTGACGCAAAAGAGGAATGGCAATGTTGGAAGAATTGAAGAACAAGACGTTCGCGAGTGAAGCGGAAGAAGCCGCGTGGTGGGAGTCGCATGAGGACGAACTCGCCGACGAGTTTGAAAAGGCGACGGCTGAGGGGAGAGTGGGCGTCGGCACTGTTGCCAAGCGAGCAGCGCTGCCCACCACTACCATTCGTCTTGACCCCGATGACATCGCAGAGGCGCGAGCGCAGGCCGCCGAGCGTGGACTTCGCTATCAGACGTATTTGAAAATGATCATTCGCGAGGCACTGCGCGCGGCAAAGGCTGCCCGCAAAGCGGCGGCGCTTTAATTCAATCGACCGGTGGCCCACACGGTTGCGGTCTTCGGCCATCACTTTATCCTTGCCCGCTTTATCCTCCCGTCCTGCTGTCATTCCGTCCCGCCTGCTGAACCGCTTTAACAATTTGATGACAATGAAACTGTGGCGGGGATGATAATGAGACGTGTATCGTCCCCACGGTTCAAATCTGGAGGTCTTATGCGGAAACTGGTTCTGGCATTGATGTTGTGCGCAGCAGGTGCTCTGCAGGCGCGTGCGGCGAGTATCTACGACTTTCAAATGAATTCAATAGACGGGCAACAGGTGAGCCTTGCGAGTTACAAAGGCAAAGTGGTGCTGCTAGTGAACGTGGCCAGCAAGTGCGGCTTCACTCCCCAGTACACGGCGCTCGAGGCCGTGTATGAAAAGTACAAAGACCGGGGCCTGGTGATCGTGGGCATTCCCGCCAACAACTTTGCGCAGCAGGAGCCGGGCACGAACGCGGAGATCAAGACTTTCTGCTCGCGCAAGTACAACGTCAGCTTCCCCATGATGGCCAAGGTGAGCGTGAAGGGTGACGACCAGACGCCGCTCTACAAGTTCCTTACCGAAAACGCGACCGACCCGCGGTTTGCCGGCGACATCAAGTGGAACTTCACCAAGTTCCTGTTTGATCGCAACGGCAAGCCGGTAGCGCGGTTCGAGCCGGCCACAACGCCTGACTCGCCCCAGGTAACGGCGGCGATTGAAGCGGCGCTGGGGCAGTAGTTCCGATTCCTACGCTTCGATAGCTGAGGACGACAAATCACAGGGGGGACCGTCTCCCAAAACAAAACAGGCTCCACAATAGCGGAGCCTGTTTTACTGAGCACTGACCCCTGTTCTCGTCCGGCACTCAGTTGGGTTCAATCGGCGGCAGGCGCCGCTTCGTGAGCCGAGCCTCTTCAGGGGGAGCAGACAAAGGCAGCGGCAGTTCCAGTGTTCCCAGGTGCCCGCTCAACACATCCACGACTCCGAGCCGCAGCGAAACCGCATTTGCGGGCACTTCAAATTCCTGATGCATGCGCAAGCCCCCGATCTGCGTGTCCTTGAAGGCGGCGGAGTTCAAAGTTCCTACCGACTCGTAAGCAATTTGGCTCAGCACGGCGCCTTTATCCCCGAAGGCGACAGCCATCAAGATCAGATTCGTGCTATGGCCCGCCGGTTTCGCTCCGAAACGCAGTTCAGATGCTGCAATCGCATAGTCGACCGAATACCGTTGTAATTCTGCAAGGGGGGCTTTCGCCTCGGTAGCGCCGGGAGCAGAAGTGTTCGCGGCTTTGTGCGGTTTGCCCGCGGGGACAACCCGAGCGGCGAAAACCATCTGCCGCGCCGTCGGCAATCCCTGCTCCATCGCAGCCGAATTCATGGCAATCTTCAGGTCCGACTTGGCGGAAGCCGTTTGCTGGTCGACGGCATAATAACCACGCCGGTACGCCACGTGGTATCCCCTTTTGGCGAGGGATACTTTGATGCTCCTGAAAGCGCCGTCGTAGGTCTGCTTCTTAGGCGAATATGTGAGCAGGTAGTAGTGCGAGCTCAGTTCCGCCGCGGTCTGCATCGCTTTCGTCAGGTCGTTTGCGTCTTGAAATGCCTTGCCGCCGGTCTCACTCGCCACCTGTTCCATCCCCGAATCTGCAGTAAGCCGGTCCTGTCTCTGTTCATCCATCCTTTGTTCCACCTCGCTCTCCGCCGCAATGGCGCTGGCTTGATTTGTTCCTCCATTGGTCGCGATGTGCTCTATGGCTGGAGCCTGGGATCCAGGTAGCCCCGGCTCCGCGGCACTCGGATTTCTGGTCGCGTCCGGAAGAAGATTGACCACCAACCCGCGCACGTTCACCGGATACACGGCGATGTGCGACTCCGCCAATAGATTCGTGGTCTCTCGAACCAGGCCGGAATACGTATTCATGACGGGCGTAAGGGTTGCGGTGTCGGCGTTAGGTTTCTCATTGGCGAAAAACGAAAGTGGAAAAGATCCCGACAGCCAGATCAGGCTCTTTCTTCCCGGGGTCGCGTTAAGATAGTGCGCCAGGGCGGCGAAGCTGTTTGTGGTGACTGCAGCGCGCCGGTCCACCTGCGCCGCATCGAGATTCGCCTGCGTATTTACCAGGTTTTGTACATTGGTTTCCGCGCCCGGATTGACCAGGGCTTGCGCCCTTGAGCCCTCGATAATGGAAGTCAGATCCATTCTCTGCATCTCAGAAGAAACTCTTGGTCGTGCGCTCTTGCCGCCAAGAGTGGCGAGAAGAAGATTCTCGTCCGACGTGAACCCTTGCAGCATTTCCAGGCGTTCGGTCAGCAAGAAGAGAGCAAATCGCGTTCCTGCCGGCTTGGTTCTCAGAAACTTCCCGAGCTGTTGTATGGCGATCTGCTGATCCGACAATTCGGTGTTGAGAAAATCCAGCAGAATAACCACCATAGGTTGATCTGGAGTTCGATTGTCGTTGTTGTTGAACACGTTCGGCGAAGGCGCAGCGCTTGCGACGGGTTTTGAGGGCTCCGCGGCGCCATTGCCGTATTCGCGGAACGAGGCAAGTTCCTGCGGCTGCCCGTTTTCTTGTATTTCGAAGTCTTCCCTGGAAAGGCCTTTAACCGCGCGTCCTTTGTTGTCAGTTACGACGGCATCGACGGTCACTTCTTCCGTTGTGACAGTGATGGTGGGCAGATTGTGAGCCTGATCCGCGTCTTGAGCATTCGCGCTCGCCGAATCCGAAGCGCCCGGTTTCGCGCCCTGGCCCGGCACATTCTGCATCTCCATGGGGGCGCGGTCTTCCGTTCGTACTGGCGCCGCGAGATCGATTCGCGGTTCTGCTTCCGCGGCCTCGGTGTCCGATTCCGATGAGTCCTGGCCGGTGTCGTCGGCTGAGGACGCGGCGGGCGCAGCCAGATCTGGTGAATCCGCGTCCATGGCCACGTACTTTTCCCGTTCCCCGGTTGTCATCGGCGGCAGATCGTAGAGATTGAGCAAAGTTCCGTCGACTAAAGCCAGCCGATGCCCGTCCGGGGATAGGGAATAATTCTGATTCTTCAAAATCGTGGTCTTGGTTTCGGTCTTCAGAATCTCGTTGCCGGTCGCGGCTTCCAGTACCTCGATGTCCTGTTCCACATCCGGCCAGTCTGTCTCGTCGCCATTTGCTGAGGACTGTTGCGCATCGCGATTGGCGGTAACCGTACTCACCGCAATTCGGCTCCCATCGTCGCTGCTGAGGATGACGGGATAAAACTGGTTTTGAGTCCATCGCTGCCGCCAAAGCGGATGCCCGCTGAGAGTGAAGACGCTGACGCTGTAGGCGGTTCCATCTGGCGAGCACCGGCCAACAAACAGGGTTTTCCGAGTCGGAAACAGCAGATCGGGCCGGCAAGGAGATCGAACTTGCATCAGATCCTGTCGATTGCTCCCGTTCTCTCCGAATCGAACCAGCCACGTCTGGCGCACGGGATTGTGGAGCGAGTCGGCATAACCTAAACTCAGCGATTCCATTTCGAGAATATGTGGGGCTTTTAGAGTTCTCTGTACCTCGAGCGAATCTATATCGCGAAACTCAATCTTTATCTTGTCCTGGTCCCGTTCATGCCGATCCGCGTCCGCACTTCCCGCAGTACTCCGCACCAGGGAGACAGGCACTGGCGCGATGCCGGTTTCGAGAATCAGCTGCTTCCGGTCCGCCGTGATTCCGGTCCAAAGCAATTTGTCTGGGGACGAATACAAGAGCTTTTCCCCGAGATCGGGACCGACCAGGAAAATGCTGTTTGACCGGCGCACGATAAAACGCCCATTCCCCAAGGGCCACAAATACCTTTTGTAGTCGAATAGTTCCCAGTTCGTTTGAGCTGTCACGCCGTTGCTGCGAAGATCGATCACAACAGCATGAACCACGTGGCAGGAAGTCGTGGGGGTGCAGTCCGGATTACGCACCAGCAATGCCCGGGAACTATGCGCATTGAACGTGAATAGCAGGTAGTCGGGATCAATAAAATCCAGGCTTAGATTAAATCTGTCAGTGAGCCGGTTCAGCGGGGACAGACCTGAATAACCAAGGGCCGATAGATCGACCTGTGTGTGTGGCGGGTCTGGCTTGGCCTGCGCGGTTGCTGCTTCTGGCCTAGCCAGACAAACCAACACAAGAAAACCCAGAAGGGCGAGGCGTGGGCGAGTATTCGGCATGGCTTGCGGGGCGCCCCGGCGGGCGAGGAGTCAGTTGCCGCAGATGATAGCACAGGAAAGTGCCGGCCGGAAGTATGAGGGCGTAACCGCGGAATTCAGCAGGATAGGGCGGCGCGGCAAACAGGCTCCGCAGATGTGGAGCCTCAGGTTGCTGACAGAGTCGATTTCGAGATTCTGACGAGTGGCCCGGGGCTAAAGCCCCGCTCAATTGGGGGGCTTTATTCGTGGGGCTGAAGCCCCACGCTCCCTCCGGAAACGCAGCCGTGGGTCTTTCATCAGTCTGAGGCTCCGCAGATGCGAAGCCTGTTTACCGTCCGCTGATCACTGACCACTGTTCTTACGCCATTGCCTCGCGGCCCATCGGCTCAAACCGCAACTGGTTGCTGTTGCGGTCGGCGTCGATTCTTACGTGCGAGCCGTGCAGCACTTCGCCGTCGAGAATCTTCATCGCCAGCGGGTCCTGCACCATGCGCTGCAGGGCGCGCTTCAAAGGCCGCGCACCGTAGGCCGCATCCGATCCGGCGGCCAGGATCAACTGCCGCGCGGGCTCGGTGAGCTCGAGCGAGATCTGCCGTTCTTCAAGCAGCTTGCTCACCTCAGCCAGGCGCAGATCGAGTATGGCGCTCAACTGCGTGTTGCCGAGCGAGTGGAAGATCACCGTGTCGTCGACCCTGTTCAGAAACTCCGGCCTGAAGTGCTCGCGCAACACGCGCATCACGCTCTCGCGCGCCATCTCAAAATCATGCTCGGTCTTGAGCGTGTCGCCCGTAAGCATTGCCGCGCCCAGGTTCGAAGTCATGATAAGCACCGTGTTTTTGAAATCGACTGTCCGGCCCTTGGCGTCGGTCAAACGGCCGTCGTCCATCACCTGCAACAGGATGTTGAAAACGTCGGGGTGAGCCTTCTCGATCTCGTCGAAGAGGATCACCGCGTAAGGACGCCGCCGAACGGCCTCGGTCAACTGGCCGCCCTCGTCGTAACCCACATATCCCGGAGGCGCGCCAATCAAGCGGGCCACGGCGTGCTTTTCCATGTACTCGCTCATGTCGATGCGGATCATGGAGTGCTCGTCGTCAAAGAGGAACTCTGCCAGCGCGCGGGCGGTTTCGGTTTTGCCTACGCCTGTCGGTCCGAGGAAGATGAACGAGCCTATGGGACGGCGTGGATCGCTCAATCCCGCGCGGGAGCGGCGGATGGCGTTGGCAACAACGCTCAGCGCCGCATCCTGGCCAACCACGCGTTCGCGCAGACGGTCTTCCATGGTGACGAGTTTTTTCACTTCGCCCTCAAGCATGCGGCTGACGGGTATACCAGTCCACTTGCTCACGATTTTGGCGATGTCTTCCTCGTCGACCTCGTTCTTCAACATGCGTTCCGCGCCGGCGCTTCCTTCCTGTGTTGCCTCAAGACGCTTCAGTTCCATCTCCAGTTTGGGCAACTCGCCATATTGGATCTGTGCCGCCCGATCGAGCTGTCCCTTGCGCGTTTGATCTTCGGCCTCAAAGCGCAACGCCTCAATCTTGCCCTTGATCTCGCTGATGTGGCTGTCGGCTTCGCGTTCTTTTGTCCATCGCGCCCGCTTGGCCGTTATCTGCTCCGTCAGTTCCGCTACCTCGCGCTCAACTTCATCGCGCCGCTCGCGGCTGTTCTTGTCGGTCTCGCGCTTCAAGGCCTCACGCTCAATTTCGAGCGATGTTTTCTGGCGCTCCAATTGATCGATCTCGGTGGGCACAGAGCCTCTCTGAATCGCCAGCGAAGCCGCAGCCTCATCCACCAGGTCAATCGCCTTGTCGGGCAAAAAGCGATCGCTGATGTAGCGATGCGACAGTGTCGCCGCAGCCACAATTGCCGAGTCCTTGATGGTCACCTTGTGGTGGGTCTCGTAGCGCTCTTTCAGACCGCGCAGAATGGCGATGGTGTCTTCAACATTGGGCTCGCCCACGTAGACGATCTGGAAGCGCCGCTCGAGGGCCGCATCCTTCTCAATGTATTTGCGGTACTCATTCAGCGTGGTTGCGCCGATGGCCCGCAGTTCGCCGCGCGCCAAGGCCGGCTTCAGCATGTTGCTGGCGTCAATGGCGCCCTCGGCCGCTCCCGCGCCTACCAGCGTATGCAGCTCGTCGATAAAGAGAATGACTTCGCCGTTCGACTCCTCGATTTCTTTGAGCACTGCCTTGAGGCGGTCTTCAAACTCACCGCGGAATTTTGCACCGGCCAGCATTGAGCCGAGGTCGAGCGAAATGACGCGCTTATCGCGCAGGCTCTCAGGCACGTCGCCGGAGACGATGCGCCGCGCGAGTCCCTCGACGATGGCGGTTTTGCCAACGCCAGGCTCGCCGATGAGCACAGGATTATTCTTGGTGCGGCGCGAGAGCACCTGGATGACGCGGCGAATCTCTTCGTCGCGACCAATCACGGGGTCAAGCTTGCCGCGCCGAGCCAGTTCGTTGAGATCCTTGGCGTATTTTTCGAGCGCCTGGAATTTGCCCTCGGGATTCTGGTCGGTGACGCGCTGCGAGCCGCGGACGGCGGTAAGCGCCTTGAGAATAGCCTCTTTTGTTGCGCCCAGTTCAACCAGCGCATCGCGCGCCGAGTCGCCCTTCTGGTGGGCAACGCCCAGCAGCAGGTGCTCAGTCGACACGTACTCGTCTTTGAAGTTCGAGGCTTCTTTAAAGGCCTGGTCGAGTACGCGATTAAGCGCCTGGCCCAAGCCCGGCTGGTTGGCTTCGCCAGCAACGCGAGGCAGTTTCTCCTCGATTGCATGCAGGTTGGCCTCAAGCCGCTCGATGGGCACACCAATCTTCTCGAGCACGGCAGGAATGACACCCTCGCGGTCTTCGACGAGAGCGAGCAGCAAGTGAACGGGCACGATCTCGGGATTGCCTAGCTCGGTAGCGTGGTTGCGCGCCTGCTCAATCGCCTGCTGCGACTTGACGGTAAATTTGTCCCAACGAATGGCCATAAATGCAGCTCCTAGCTTTCAGCTCTCAGCTTTTAGCTTGTTCCTTCTCAATGCAACTGTCGAATTCAAACAAAAATCATGCTGTAAAACGGATGCGCCGGGCAGGAATTCGATGTTCTCTCCCCGGCGCAAAGTCTAGCTCCAAATGGTGCGGTCTGGTCAGCACGTTCAGCCGATAGCTAAAAGCTGAGAGCTAACAGCTGCCTTTACGCCGCCAGCGATTTGCCCACGTTGACCTTGATCTGCTTGGGCTGAGCTTCGGTCTTCTTTTTCAGCTCGAGCTTCAGCACGCCGGCGTTGTAGCCTGCCACAATGTTCTCGGTTTCAACAGTGTTCGGCAGCGTGAAGGCGCGATAAAAGCTGCCATAGCGCCGCTCGATGCGATGGAAGTTCTCTTCCTTCTCTTCTTTCTCGAATTTGCGCTCGCCCTTGACGGTCAGCGTGTGGTTTTCCACGCGAACGTCCAGGTCCTTCTCTTCGATGCCGGGCACTTCGAGCTTGAGGACGACCTTCTCGTTGTCCTCATAAACGTCGACCGCGGGAACAAAGCTGGCCGTGGTCAATGGGCCTTCGCCGTCGCTCAGGTCGCGGAAAAGGGAGTTGACGCGATTCTGCAGTGAAGCAACTTCACGAAACGGGTCCCAACGAGTGATTGTCATACTGATTTCCTCCTGATGAATCAAAGATTTGTGGGTGGGGCAGGAGATTAACTCCCAGCCGCTCAACCTATCTGATGAAACTATAGCACAAATGATTCATAAAATATGAGTGTTATACGCTAATATAAAGATGGCATCTAGCTAAGGCTATATTTTTCTTTTGTTTATAACGGTGCAAATTATTGAAAAATGGGCCTGACCTGGATTTCGAGGACCAGGTCCGGAGGGCTTTAGTGGCAGGATTCGCTTCGTAGGTAGGTTCAAGGCTCCGTCGCAAGCCGGGTGAGCGTGAGCACGGTGATGTCATCTTCCTGGCCGAACTGTTGCGCCGCACGGGCGATTTGTTCGGCGGACTGAGAACTGACAGCCGCCGTCCGCTGAAAGCCGAACAGTTCCCCGGCAGCGTTCCGTGCCTCAACCACGCCATCGGAAAGCAGCGTGAGCTTGTCGCCCGGATTCAAGCGGTAATGCGTTTCAGGGTATTCCGCGCCAGTAACCACGCCGAGCGGAACGCCGGACTCCAACTCGATCTCGCGGTTATTCGAATACGGCGACAGGTGGCCGGCGTTTGCGAACGTAATTGAGCCGTCCTGCTCGACCCGCAGCGCGCAGCAAGTCACAAAGCCTCCCTGCAGATTGCCGCTGAGGCCGCGGTTGAGCGCCTCAAGCGTAAGCGCCGGCGTGAGTTCTGGCAGGGCGCGCAGCGCCCCGACAATTGCGGCGACACTTAGAGCGGCGGGCAGTCCCTTGCCGCTCACATCTCCCACCACAATCAGCAGGCTTTGGTCCTGACAGGGGCGCACTTGATAAAAGTCGCCGCCCACTTGTGCCGCCGGCAGGTACACGCTCTCGACCAGGAATCCCGGAGTATTGATGACGGGCTGCACAAGCCTGCGCTGCACCTCGCGCGCGGCCTCCAGCTCCGCATCGGCGTGGGCCTGCTCGCGGTTCACGCGCGTGAAGCGGAAAAACATGACCACGGCGATGGCGACGAGAAAGAGCAGATTGGCGAGGTCGGTCGGCTGAAGCTGGAGCAGGCCGAGGGGAATGAAGGAATCGAGAAAGTCGAAGCGGCCCCAGCCGAGGACTATGGAGGCAAAGCCGAGGTCAAAGAGTGCGGCCATGCCGAGCGGAAGCAGGCTGGGAAGAATCAGCCATCCGGCTTCGCGATTGCCGCGCCGGTACCACACCAGTAACAGTGTGGTAAGAAGAAACGCCGCCGGGATAGTAATTGCCGCTTGAATCAAGGCGTAGGTGTCTGATGGGAATCGGCCGTTCCAGCAGGGGCCGACGAGGATCCAAGGCAGCAGCAAGACGACTTGGTAGATCCGCAAGGCTCGCCCCGGGCGCTTGCCGACGAAGCTGAATGTGAATTCGATCTGCAGGATGGTGTTGACAAAAATGAGCGGATCGGCGACCAGAAAATTAAGCGAGGTGGGCGCAATTCCGCTTACCTGCAAGTTCCAAAGCCCATTCGCGAATCCGAGCACAAAAAGATACAGCCCCAGAAAAAGGTAGTCGCGATGTCTTCGCTGGCCGAGGTAAAGAAATAAGACGCTGAGGCCCGCGGCGCAGAGCAGGAGATTGATCGCGATGGAGGGCCAGACGCCGTCAAGGCGGTCGGCCTGAAGCGCGGCGCGCTCGTATTCAATCGCGAACTCAGATCCGGCAGTAGCGGAGAGGAAGAGCGGCAACCGGTAAACGATATAGTTAGCGGGCGCGTGCGTGCGCAGTGCGATGGTGAAGTCGCCGTTGTCGTCGTGTAATTGAAAAGTGCGCTCAGTGGGCCGGTAAACGTTGAATGCCGAGTGCAGGCTCGCGTCCGGCAGGCGAGCGCCGTTCACGTATACCTCGTAGATGCCGTCGCCGCCTTCCAGCAACAACCAGGCATCGGCGTGGCCAGGCCCGAGCTCCAAATGTTTGCGAAACCAGTGCCAGCCGGTTTTGGCAGGGCCCATTCCGTCGAGATCGACGGCCGTCCACGCGCTCGAGTCAAAGTCCGGCTTGGCCCACGCCAGGTTGTCGCCGTCGTTTTCGACCCAGTTTTCACTGATTTGGATAAACCCTGATCGCCATTGTGTGAGCTGCGCGGTCTGCGCAGACGGAACCGGTGCGGTCTGCGCGGACGCATGCCCGAGAATTGCCAACAGGGCCGCAATCAGCGAAAGATCTCTACGCATGGAGCACCTCAGCAGGCGCGAAGGCGAGGGTCAGCACCGTGATGTCGTCCTCCTGCCCGAACAGCTCCGCAGTCTTTGCGATCTGGTCGGCAGACGTGCCGGATACTCCGATGGTGCGCTCAAACCCGAACAGTTCACCCTCCGCATTACGGGCCTCGACCACGCCATCGGTGAGCAGGGTGAGTGTGTCGCCAGCTTCAAGTTCAAGCGTGGATTCGGAATATTCGGCATCGGCAACGATGCCCAGCGGGAAGCCAAAGTCAACGGGCACTTCGATCGTTAATGGAATCAGACCTGCGCGGAGCGGGCGGTTCCGGTACGGCGGCAGATGACCGGCGTTGGCGATCCGCACCTCGCCTGCGGGATCGAGGCGCAGGCACAGGCAGGTAACAAAGCAGTCGGGATTCGACTGGAGAAGCGCCTCATTGAGGGCGCCCAGCACTTCGGAGGGGCCAAGGCCGCGCGCGGCCAGTGCGCGCAGTGCGCCGATTACCAGGATTCCAGTCATGGCGGCGCGCAGTCCTTTCCCGCTCACATCGCCGATCACGAAAAGATACGAGCCATCAGGCACTGCGAGCACCTGGTAGAAGTCCCCGCCCACCTCGGCGGCCGGTTGGTAGCAGGCCTCCACGCTGCAGCCGGGAATTGCGGGCAGCTCATCGGGCACGAGCCGGCGCTGCATCAGCCGCGCGGCCCCCAACTCCGCAGCCGAACGAGCCTGCGCGCGACTGACGCGCTGAAAGCGCAGAACCATGACTATACCGATGGAAAGAAGAAAAAGCAGGTACGCGAATACTTCCTTTCGTACGGGAAACGGGCCAATCTGAACCTGGTTCATCATCCACGCGACGGAGGCGATGTGGAAATAAACCACGGCGATGTAGCCGCCATTGAAAATTGCATTGGAGAGCGCAATGAAGCTGACGGGCACAACCAGCAATGCGGCTTCGCGATTGCCCTGCCGCGCCCAGCGCACCAGTTGCGCGGGCAGCAGCACAATAATGGGCACCATCCACAACGTCTCGACCATGTAATACAGGCGGTCGAGAACGCCGAGCTGATTGACGATCAGCCCTGCCAGCGCCATTCCAGCCGCGCTCCATTGGTACGTGCGCCAGAAAAGCGTCTTGGGCCGGCGCACAAAGCGAAAGACAAATTCGACCAGCAGTACGTAAACCAGGTATTCGCCGGGGTCGCCGATGACGCTGTTGAGAAAGACAGGGCCAAAATTGAAGTATTCGGTGACGTAAGCGATCTCATCCACGCCCTGCGCCACAAGATAAAGGCCCAGCCAAAGGTAGCCCGGCTCCGTGCGATCGAGTCGGTGCAGCAGAAGCAGCGCAAGGCCGGCCAATACCAGCGCAAGATCGACCAGGAAACTTGAGAGAAAGGCCAAATGCCTGCGCTCCTGGGATGCATCCGCCTGGGCTTCGATCGCGTCGGCCGTGCCGATTGAAGCAAAAATTATGCTCGGCAGCTCTGCGACCGCGCTGTCGTAGGGCAGCAGGCGAGTACGCGCCGCAATGGTCAAGTCCTGTGCGCCCTGCGGCACCGTAACAATCTGCGGCTCCAAGCCGAATTGAAGCCATTCCGGGTAGAAGTTGAGCGACTCGATGCGCAGGCCGTTGATCCAGACTTCAGTTCCGCCGCGAGGCGCGATGAGCTGAAGCGCCAGCGGGCCGGGAGAGCCGTCGATGTGCAGGTGAATGCGATACCAGCGCAGGCCCCGCGAGTGTAGGGCTGCATTTTCGCGGGAATTGCGAAGCAGCGCTATGGCATCCCAGCCGGAGTCGTCGAAGGCCGGCAAGGCCCACGTAGGATTGTCGCCCCCTTGAGTCTTCCAGCCATGGTCGAGTGTCGCGACACCCCCAGGCCACGGGTGAACGAGAACTGTTTCCTGCGCGGGCAGCCTCTGCGCAACAGCCGCCGCGATCATGAGGCAGACAAAGACCACCGATCGTTTTGAGAAGTCTCGAATAGTCAATTGGCTCTCCTGCCTGTCGATCGTTGTAGCGCCAGTGTTCCATCCCGCAAACAACTTGGCAACGGTGAATTGAAGCGTTGGCGGCGATTCCGGCTATGGTTCAGTCCCTTCAGGCTGCGGGTGCGAAACGCAGCGTCAGCACGGTGATGTCGTCTTCCTGGCCAAACAGCTCCGCTGTTTTAGCGATTTGGTTGGCAGACGTGCCTGAAACTGCGGCCGTCCGGTCGAAGCCAAACAACTCGCCATTCTCATTGCGGGCTTCGACCACGCCATCGGTGAGCAAGGTAAGCGTGTCGCCGGGTGCCAGGCTTAAGGTGACTTCGCCATACGCGGCTTCAGCCACAATCCCCAGCGGCAGGCCAGACTCGACTGCAACCTCTTTGCCATCGCGATAAGGCGCAGGGTGCCCGGCGTTGGCCAGCGTTGCCGTGCCGTCCGAGGCAATCTGCACTGCGAGACAGGTCACGAAGCCGCCGCTGCTGCTGCCGGAAAGGCCGCGGTTGAGCGCCGCAAGAATAGTCCCCGGGCTAAGCGCAGGCATGGCGCGCAGAGCGCCGACGACTGCCGAAACGGTCATCGCTGCGCCCAGGCCCTTGCCGCTCACGTCGCCAATCACGATCAAAACTCCGTCGTCACTGGCGCGAACATGAAAAAAGTCGCCGCCCACCTGTTGCGCCGGCAGATAAGCGCTCTCGATAGTAAAGCCGCGGACCACCGGCGGCGCGGTCACCAGCCGCTGCTGCACCTGTCGTGCGGCGTCGAGTTCGGCTGCGGAGCGGGCCTGGTCGCGGCTGACGCGGGTAAAGCGGAAAAACATCACCACTCCAATGGCGAACAGAAACAGCAGGTCGGCGAGGTCGAAAGGTTGTATTGCAAACGAGCCCAGCCGGAAACCATCGCTGAGGCGCATTCCGAGCTGCCAGCCGAGATAGGAAGAGACGATTCCCAGGTCAGCGAGCGCCTCGGTAGCGATGGGCAGCAGACTGGGAATGACGAGCCAGGCAGCTTCGCGATTGCCTCTGCGATACCAGGTAAAGAGCAGGACGGGCAGGATGAACGCGGCGGGGACGATGAGAAACACTTCGATCAGGTTGAGCATGCCGCGGCTGAAAAAGCCGAGCCAGGCGGGGAAGGTTCCGAAGATGATAGGGAGCAAAAGGAGGCCTTCATACACACGCCAGCCGCGAGTGACACGCTGCCCCGCGAAATTGAAGGTAAATTCGATTTGAGCGATGGTGCCCAGGTATGCGCAGGGATCGCCAAAGAACCAGTTGACATAAAACGGGAGGAAACTGGACAACGCGAGCTCGAAGAAGACGGAACTGAAGGCGTCCACGATCAGGTAAATGCCGAGCCACAGGTACTCGCGGTGATCGGGCTGGTAGGCAAAAAGAACGAGGGCTGAAAACCCCGCCAGCATAATGAGGATATGAATAATGGTTCCGTCAATGACATCGTTGAAACGGCGGCTTACGGCAGCGCTGTCGGCGTCGGCAATGGCCGTAACGGTGCCGGCTTGCACGCGGAACGCGCCGCGGTCAGGGAGAAACATTGAAGTGTCGGGGACGAAAGTGCGAAGGGCAATTTCAATGTCTCCGGAATTCTCCGGCAGCGGGACGATGCAGGTTTTGGGATAAGTGACGCCAAAGGAAGATGTGAGTGCAGGCCCGGGAACGGGCTGTCCGTTCAAGTAGATCTCATACGTGCCGCTGCCGCCAGTGATGAGCAGCGCGAGCGGGGTCTGCGAGGCGGGTAGATGAGCGCGCAGCCGGTACCAGCGCCGTCCTGCGAAGATGTTTTGCGGGTCATCGAGCGAGGTCGCAGTCCAGGTGGAGTCATCGAAATTGGAAGCCGACCAAGCCGGGTCGTCTCCATCATGAACGCGCCAGCCGCCGTTGAGATGGATGGCGCCATCGGTCCACTGCGCTGAAGTTGACTGCCCAAACGAGAGCGGAGCGGCGACGAGGACCAGCAGAAGAATAGCGAGCTTACGCATTCAGGGCTCCTGCCGGAATAAGTGTGAGCGTGAGAACAGTAATGTCATCTTCCTGGCCGAAGTGCTGAGCCGAATGCGCAATTTCCTGGGCTGATTTGGTAGAAATTGCCGCGGTTCGCTCGAAGCCGAAGAGTTCTCCCGCGGGTTTGCGGGCTTCAACCACGCCGTCGGTGAGCAATGTAAGCTGCTGCCCCGGCAACATTCGGAACTGAATCTCGGGATAAGTGGAATGCGCGGCCAGCCCAAGCGGCAGCCCGCTTTCGACAGCGAGTTCAACGCCGTCAATGTAAGGCATGAGGTGCCCGGCGTTGGCCGCCGTCAATGTGCCGTCGGCATCGGTTCGCAAAACCAGGCAGGTGGTAAATCCGCCCTGGCTGCGGGCCAGCATGCGCTGATTCATGGCTGCCAGAATCTCGCCGGGGTTCTGCGTGTAATGAGCCAGCGTGCGCACCGTGCCCACGAGCAGCGAGACGGTCATCGCGGCGGGCATGCCTTTGCCGCTCACGTCGCCGATCACAATCAATGCTCCGCCATGCTGAGTGGCGACAATCTGAAAAAAGTCGCCTCCTACCTGGCTCGCGGGCAGATAGACAGTTTCAGCCGCGTAGCCGGGGATGGAAGGCACTTCGTCGGGGATGAGAACTTTTTGCACGGTGCGCGCGGCCTCAAGCTCGGCGGTGAGTGCGGCGCGCTCCAGGGCGTTGCGGCGCTGCTCGCGGAAGAGCAGGCCGAGAAGCGCAGTAATTACTCCGGCGGTTGTGAACGCGCGCACCTCGATCAACGGAACACCCCAGGTCTGGAAGATGTTGGGGATGCCGGGAATCGGGATGGCCGTCGCCTCTGCCAGGAACCACAACAGATCGGCTGTCATCCACAGCATGCAGAGCAGAGCGAGCGGCCGCACCCGGCGCGGGATCTCACGATAGGGCCAAAAGGCTACAAACACCGAACACGTCAGCACAATGTGGAGAAAGAGCGATAACGGCCGGATAAACATAAGGCTCACGGTGCTGAGCCACCCCGGAGAGCTTGAGGTAATGAAAACATCAATCGCATTGGGCCAGTAGCAACAGCAGTTGATGATGATGATGGTCCAGATGAGACGACCCGGCCTGCGATTGACCAGCGCGAAAAAGAATGGATACTGGGTCGAGGTAAGAGCAATGTTTCCGACCAGTACGACGAATAGGCAAGCGGCAATTGAATAGGGCAGATAGGCAGCCGTGGCCAGTTCGTTCAGGCGCAAAGCGGTGAGAGAGAGGCAAGTAACGCTGAGAAGAAGAAACTCGCTGCGGCTACGGTCGTAAACATAAAGAAAGATGAGCATCATTGCCAGTACGCCGACGATGCTGAAACATGCTGCCGACCCGAAATAATGCGAAGACTTGGTCAGGACCGCCCGGGCCCTCAGAGCATCGAGGATCGATGCATCGCCGGCCCGCAATTCAAAGCTGCCGGTGATCACTCCGTTGATGGGGCCGCTATTGGTGAGCAGGACGCGATTGGCAACCCGCAATGCCACGGTGGCGGGACCCGAGTGAACCTGGCCGGCCGCAATTGGAAAGGTGCGGATGGCATCGAGGTCAAAACTGCCATGTTCGAAATTCCCAGCGTTGCCAATCGGCGCGCCATCGAGATACAGCTGGTACGCGTCATAAAAGGCAACCTGTAGAGCCGGGTGCGCAAGCGAACGCAGTGTGCTGAGATCGGCGCTGCAACGAATCCAGAATCTCGGTTCGCTGGTCTGCCTCTTCCAAGTTGCAAGCGGCTGCCAGTCGGCTTCGTTGAGAGCAGGCGCGGTCCAGGCGGCGCTGTCGCCTGCATGCCACACGCATTGCTGCGGCGCGATAGTGACGACGGATTGCGCGGCGACCACGGCTTGCACGGCGAGCTGCGCCGCACAAACAAGCAAAATCAGAATCAGCCTACGCATGAACAACTCCAGCGGGCGCAAGTGTCAGTGTGAGAACGGTAATGTCGTCTTCCTGTCCGTGTTTCTGCACGGTCTGGGCAATACTTTCGGCAGAGAGCGTGGAGATGGATGCAGTTCGTTCGAATCCGAAGAGTTCGCCTGTCGAGTTGCGCGCTTCCACAACTCCATCAGAGACAAACGTAAGTTCATCGCTCACGCCGAGCCGTATTCGCGCCGCGGTGTATTCGGCTTCAGCGATAATACCGAGCGGAAGTCCGGCGGGAGTTGCGACCTCAATTCCGCCGCGATAGGGACTGAGATGGCCGGCATTGGCGATGATCATCTCACCGCTGGAAAGAACATCGGCGCAGAGACAAGTGGCGAAGCCGCCAATGCGGGCGCGGCAGAGAACGCGATTCAGGTGCGACAGCAGCTCAGCGGGCGAATCGCCGCCGCGTTCCTCAGCGGCGCCCATCAACAATGTTGCGGCCATGGCCGCGGCAGCGCCTTTGCCGCTCACATCGCCGAGCAGGATTCGCTGATTCCCGTTGGGAAGCACGCGGCAGAGATAAAAATCGCCGCCAACTTCGCGCATGGGATGAAAGGCCACATTGATGTGCAGGCCGGGAGCTGTCTCGATTTCTGCGGGGGCAAGCATGCGCTGGATTTCGCCGGCCGCGTGCAGTTCGCCGGCCAGCATCGCGCGATCCAGCGTAATTTGGCGCTGTTCGCGAAACAGCAGGATAACGAGTGCGGCGACGACGCAGGCTGTGGCGATGCCGCGGGCATCAAGGAGCGTTTGTCCCCAGCGCGCATAGAGATTTGGAATGCCAGGCAACTTGACGGCGGTGAGTTCGATTGCGAACCAGATGAAGTCGACCGTGCCCCAGAAGAGACAGAAGGCTGCGAGCGGCCGCATGCGGCGCGAGATAGAGGAGTACGGCCAAAAAGCGGCAAACGGCATCAGTGCGATGAGAAAGTAGACGCAAAAGCTGAGGGGGCGAATGATTGGCAGGAAGAGCGGGCCGTACCAATGATGGGGGTTAAAAAACGCGAAATAGTCGCAAAAATTAGGAACAAAAGTAAGGATAGCGAGGCCAAGCACCCCCCAAAGTCCAATGGGAATGCGCCCTTTGGCCAGCATGAAGAAGAATGGAAACTCCGTGAAGACAAGGAGAACGTCGAAGACGACGGGGATGGCCAGGCAAACCGAAAGAGAGTAGGGCGAGAAAGTTGCCGCGGCGAACTCGTTGATGCGGAGGACGCTCAGCGCTATTGCGGCCAATGCGAGCAAGAGGACCGTAATGCGCGAGCGATCGAAGAAGTAGAGAGCAAGCAAGGGCAAGCTCAATACGCCGACGATTCCATAGCACAATGTTGTGAGCAAATACTTTGATGCGCCAGTGAGAACCTGACGGGCACGAAGCGCTTCAAGTATGGATGCGTCGGCTGCGTGGATCTCGAGCGGCATTTCGGTAATGTGTTGCACCGGCCCGGGACTGAATGCTACGCCACGATCGTTCACGCGCAACGCAACGACCGACCGGCCTGAAGCCGGAAGCGCCGCAATGGGCCAGGAGCGAATTGCATCGAGGCCGTAGATGCCATTTTGCAAGTTGCCGAAGGTTCCGATTTTGTCGCCATTGAAGTAGATTTCATAGGCGGAGTAGAAGCTTATTTGCAGAGCCGGCTGAGCAACGTTAGCCAGGGAATTGAGGTCGGCATGACAGCGGATCCAGAGATGCGACTGGGGAACGTCAGGATGCCACTCTGAGTAAGACTGCCAGTCTGATTCGTCGAGTGTAGGCGCGGCCCAGGCGGGATTGTCGCCTGCGTGCCAGACGCACTGTTGGGGTGTGATGGTCACGACGGATTGGGCAGGGAGCGGCGCCGCACAAGCAAGCGAGATCAGGATCAGCCTACGCATGAACAACTCCAGCCTGCACAAGTGTCAGCGTGAGTACGGTGATGTCGTCTTCCTGCCCGAATTCCTCAGCTGTATGTGCGATCTGGCCGGCAGGATGCGCGCTTGCGGCGCGGGTCCTTTCGAATCCGAAGAGCTCGCCGGATGCATTGCGCGCCTCAACCACTCCATCGGTCATCAACGTGAGAGAATCGCCCGGCTCAAGGTCCAGCGTGGTCGTGGAGTATCGCGTATTCTGACTGACTCCCAGCGGCAGGCCCGGCTCAATGGGGACCTCTTCGCCCTTGCGATACGGAGGCAGGTGGCCGGCGTTGGCGATTACGATGCTTCCGTCTGGCGCAAGATCGGCACAGAGGCAGGTGGCGAATCCGCCCACCCGGCTGTCGCCGAGCACCAGGTTCAGGTGTTCGAGCAGTTGATCAGGTGAATCGGCTCCGCGTCCCTTGGCAGCGCCAATCAACAGCGCTGCCGTCATAGCTGCTGCAGAGCCTTTGCCGCTCACGTCGCCAATCATCACCCGTTGCCGGCCGCCGGGAAGTGCGTCGCAGTGGTAAAAGTCGCCGCCCACTTCGTGCGCAGGCAGAAACGCGGCATCGATTTTCCAGCCGGCGGTCGACTCAATCATGCGCGGAACAATTAGCTGCTGGATCCGGCGCGCCGCGTCCATCTCGCCCTGCAACGAGGCCCGATCGCGGTTGGTTGAGCGCAATCGCTGCACCAGCAGCAGCGTCATTGCCACCACAACGATTGCAATGGCCAATGAGCGATAGGGCTGAATCTTGAGGAACGAGGTCTGGACATTGAAATCCAGGATCGGAAGCTGCACGACCATGTATGCAAAATCCATCGCCGACCACAAAAGGCAGACTGCGGCAAGCGGAATCTGCCAACCGCGCAGCTTGCCAAAAGGCCAGAATGTTACAAGGGCTGAAGTAACCGCTACCATCGTCGCAACAACCTGAAGCGTATTCATCCAGGGGACCACTTCCGTATACCAACGCAGAACCATGCTCAGGCGCAGAGGCAAAAAGGCAGCGACAACGAGCGCGGCCCAGAAAT